>JBHHZX010000115.1:0-10271 GCA_046758265.1 Phycisphaerae bacterium | reverse complement strand
CACCAGCAGACGGGCAAGCATCGAGACGACGACCCACAGGCCTGGGACCATTGGCGGGCCAACCAGCTCACGCGGCTCGTGGGAGATATTCGCGCGCGGCTCGAGTGGCGCCGGCCGGGTGCCACGCTTACCGCCGCCGTCTGGTCCAACCCACAGCGCGGCTACCGGGAGTACCTGCAAGACGCGGTCGCGTGGTTGCGCAGCGGGGTTGTCGACGCCGCGATGCCGATGGCCTACACGGCGAAGCTCGACGAGTTCGAGAGCTACATCGGGGCATACCAGACGCTCGCCCCGAATGCGCGGATTATTCCCGGGCTTGGGATCTACAAGCACGAGACCGCGGAGCAACTCGGCTGGCAACTGGAACGCTGCCGGACGTGGGGCGGCGACTTTGCGCTGTTCTCGTACGATGCGCTGCACGCCACCGCCGGCGACCGCGGCAAAGACGGAAAGTCGAAGCTTCACCCGAAGAAAAAGAAGCTCCGCGAATTGCGACGACGCGTGGTACGAAGTTTCACTTCACAATAGGCGCCCGCGTGCGCCGCGGCTGAACATCGGGCAGCCGTCACGACGTGTCTGGGGTGCCTTCGGGCTCAGCCGGTGCGGGCTTCTCTCCCTCGGTCACGGGCATGACCCCCGGCAGCACGCCGGCAATCTTGTCAAGCAGGTACAACTCGAGCGGCAGGTCCCGTCCGAGTGGAACCCAGTGTTCACCGTGGACCTTCGATGCCAACAGCCCTTCGGTGGTCGGCAAGCGCTCGCTGTAAATCGCCAGCGCGCCGGAGGCGGTCGTGACCTGGCGCTCGGGCGCGCTGTAGCGCTCCTTATCCACCCGCACGGAAACTCGGAAGTTCCCGTCCGGGCTGGGCGCATCAGCCGGGGCCAGGCGGACCGTCACGATGCGGCGAACGGTATGGATGCTCGATTCGAAAAGCTGGTAGCCGCCGAGCGAGTCCCGCCGCCAAAACTCGAACCACTGCTGTCCGGTGGAGGGCCGCGTGACCACGAGGCCCTCGGTGCGGTCCACCTGCTCCGGCGGGAAATCGCGTTCGCGCAGCAACGTCAGCGTCGCGGCGAGAAAAGCGTCACGGTCCGGTATTCTTAAGAGCATCTCGGTCGGACCGTTGGGCGAGGGCGGCGCATGGCACCCGATGACAAGAAATGTGACCCCCAGCAAGAAACATCTTCGAGCGATAACCCGCATGACGGCATGATAGATACGGGTCGGCGGATTGCAAGCGAGGGAATATCAGGCCCGGGCGCGGCGCAGAGCGGGTCATTGAGCTTGTCGGTCAAATGGTCGCCACACTTCACAAAAACTTTTCAACAATAGCCAGTGGAAGCTGTCGTGTCCCCCTTCACGCCCCCCGCATCGGCATGGTGGTCGATGCGGGGGTGCCATTTTGACTGGAAGCTGGCGACTGAAAGCCGTTGCGGGAGGGCGCCCGTCTATCGCTGCGCTTGCGTGCGCCACATGCGGCCGGCCAGCAGTAATTCGCCGAGCACCAACCCTAGCAGCAACAGCGGCAACAGACGGGCGGCATCGCGCAACCCTGTCAGCCGAGAGAACAGCGTCGACGCGGCCGCCTCCCCGGCAGCTTCCCCGCCTTCCAGCGCGACGTCTGCAACGCCGAGCAGCGCTTTCAACCGATCCGCCGCGATCGTGTGCAGGTCGGACTCCTCCGCCGGCCAGTTCACGGCGTAGAGTGTTTCTCCGGCGTCTTTGCGGCTCATGCGCACCGCATAGACCCCGGGCTGTTGCGTCGGCCAGCCATGCGTCGGCTCTCCGTTGGACAGCCGCACCGAGATCGGCGTGCCGTTCTCGCCCGTCCGTAAGAGGACCCGGGCCACCCCGCGGCTGGGCAGGGCAGCAAACGAATGGCGGGTTGTTTCGCCGGCGGTGAAGGTCGCGGTCGCATCGGGTGAACCCAGCGCCTCGCCCAGCAGTTCGTGCAGCCACGTCAAGAGCCCCGCCGCGCGCATGCCCAGCGCGCTCCAGCTTGGGTCCGGCGACGTAGTGAGCAACACCAAGCGGCCGCGCCCGCGGCGGAGGGAGACGATTGCCGGCACACCGTCGGCATACCGCGCCTCGACCGCGACACCGTCTTCGAGGCCGGCCAGCACGACGCGGCGGCGAACGGCGGTCCGCGTCAACTCATCCAGCTCCGCGCTCAACCCGGCAAACGGCGAGTCCGGATCCCACGAGAAGCTCGTGACCGAACCCAACGTTTCGACGCGGAGAACCGCGCGGGCCAGCAGCCGCCGCAATCCCGGCCACTCCGCCGCCTGCTCCCGCGAACCGGGCAGCAACAGGACGATCGCCCCACGTTCGGCGGCACGACGCACCTTCTGGCGGGCCGCTTCGTTCAACTCCGCACCTCCCGTAATGAGGATCAGGTCAGCGTCGCGGCCGCTGGGTAGGGGAGTGCCTACGTCGGGCGCGCCAGCGCTGGTCTCACCGAGATCTACGGGCAACAGGTGGCGAAACGTCACCAATTGCCGCTGCGGCTCGAACCCCTCCGGCGCCAGAAGATTCCGCAGCAGGAGAGCGGTCAGGTCCACGTCGGGGCCGGCGTCGGCGGGCGTCACCAACCACGCCACCGGCCGCTCGCTGGTCTGAAAAACGACGTAGCGCTGCTGATCGAAAGGCAAACGATCGCGCGGCTCCACTTCGAGCGTCAAGGCGTGCACGCCCTGCGGCCGCGGCCGCAGCACGAGCGATACATCCCGCGCGCTATCGGCGGAGATCGCCCAGGGACCGACGCGCTCAATCACACGCGACCCGTCGCGCACCACCAGGAAGCAGGTCGCGTCCAGCCCGGCAGCAGTCAAGGTAGCAGCGACCGGCACCGGCAGATTCTCGGGATGCAGCCCCACCGGACCGGTACCGGTCGTGATCGCGATGTTGGTGCGGCGCCCCGGCGCGACGGAACACACCCGCACCGTCAGGTTTTCGATGCCGGTCAGCAAGCCGGGAGCCACGTCGCGCCAGGCGTGAAGCGCCTGGTCAGTGAACACCACCAGCCGACGTAGGGGTTGCCGCGCAGCCTGAAGCAACCGGGCGGCCTCGCGCAGGGCGTGATGCAACGGCGCTGCCTGTGGGGCGGACTCATCGGCCTCGCGCAGCCGGGCGCGGGTCACTGCGTGGTCCGAAGTCAGCTCGGTCACAGGTCGTGATGGGTCGGCCCAAACCAAGCCGAGCGCCGAGGGCTGCGGCCAATCCGCGGCGGCGCGCGTAAACTCGCGAGCCTCCGCGCGGGCCCGATCGAGCAAGGTCGTCTCCCCGTCGAGCCGGTAGTGCATGCTCCATGAGTCATCCACGACCAACACGCACGCGACCGGCCCGTCCAGGTCCGGCCTCACCGCCGATGGGGCACAAGTCGGACCGGCCAGAAGCACGGCAATGCAGGCCAGCAATAACGCGCGAACCAGCAGCAGCCAGAGGTTCCGCAAGCGTTGCGCCCGTTGGCCGGAAGCGAGTGCCGCGCGCAAGAACGTCACCGCCGGAAACTGCACCCGGCGCGGCCGGGGGCGCAGCAGGAAGTGGATTAGAAACGGCAGCGTCGCGGCGGCAACGCCGCTCAGCAACGCGGGGGCGGCGAATTGGACGATGGCAAGCAAGAGCATCTTCCCGAAGGTGCCAGGCTCCAACCCGGCATTTTCCGCTGTACATCGGCGGGATGTAAAGCTACCCTAGCGGCGTTCCTGTATTCCTGAACGTTCAGGAGGACCGAGCGCGGGTCATCATGTCACTCGAACCGCTTGAGACCGCGTCCGGCAGCGACTTTCCGCTCTGCCGGCAACTGTCGGTTTTCGTCGAGAACCGTCTGGGGCAGCTATTGCGGCTGACCCGCTTGTTCGAGAAAGCCGACGTGCGCATTCTGGCCGTCTCGGTCGAGGGGGCGACCGACTGTGCGATTGTGCGTCTGCTCGTGGACGATCCAGACACCGGACACGAAACGCTGACCGAAGCCCACTTTGCGGTAACCGAGACCGAATTGCTGGTGGTGGAGCTCCCACCCGGCAAGCGCGGCATCAGGAGCATCTGCGAGGCGTTGATCGCAGGCGAGGTCAACATGAACTATATCTATCCCCTGTTGCCGCACGACGACCACGGGGCGTGCGTCGCCATTCAGGTGGATGATTTGCCGCTGGCCGCCACCATCCTGTCGGCCAAACAGTTTCACCTGCTCGACCAGAGCGAGCTGTAACGCCGGCCGATGCACCCCCCGCTCACACCACCGGAATCGCAGCAGTGGACGATGAGCGACGGCTATGCGCTGCACGGGCGGGTCTGGCGGCCGACCCGCCGCGATCCGTCGCGCGCCGTCATCTACCTGCACGGCATCCAGTCGCACGGCGGCTGGTTCGAATGGTCCGCCTCCCTGCTCGCCCAGTACGGGGGCCCGGTGATCCTGCCCGACCGGCGCGGCAGCGGGTTGAACGACGTCGCCCGCGGGGACACACCTTCGGCCCAGCGCTGGCTGGAGGACATTGATGAGCTCGCGAGATGGGCCGAGCGCGAGTTCGGCGTGGGGGGCTTCGAGCTGGTTGGCGTGAGTTGGGGAGGCAAGCCGGCGCTGGCGTGGGCGTTACGCCGCGCCGACCGCGTCGCCCGCCTGCTGCTTATCGGCCCCGGTCTGTTTCCGGCCGTGGATGTCGGCCTGCGGACGCGTTTTCAAATCGGGCTGTCGCTGTTGAGGGGCGAAAAGCGAACCTTTCCGATCCCCCTGGACGATCCCCCACTGTTCACGGACAACCCCGAGGGTCAAGATTTTATCGCCAACGATCCGCTCAAGCTCACCCGTGCGACGGCGCGTTTCTTCTGGCATTCGGCCAGCCTGGATCGTCGCCTGCGCCGGGCGGCCACGGGGGCGCTGCGAGCCGAGACGACGCTGGTGCTGGCCGGAGCAGACCGGATCATTCGTAATCCGTTGACCGAGGCGTGGATACTGCGCGTGGCGGGTGAAAAGACCCGTGTGGTCACGCTTCCCGACGCGGGCCATACGCTCGAATTCGCGGCGGATCGGCGGCCCTTCCGCGCGCTGATGGAACGCTGGGTGTCTGACGGGCTCCAAGTAGCGGAAGAGAAAAGACTTGCAACCACAGGTTGTTGAACGGGTATAAACCGCCTAGAATCGCCAATGTGGGGTTCCTGTGTGCAACGGGCCTCCCGGCAGAGGTTGGCGCACTCTCGGGAGAAGGTAGTGAAGGACACAGGCGTTCCTGGACGATTCTAAGGACGGACATTGACGCCTTGACTCGCATGGTGCCCCCTCGTGCCCTGACGGAGATAATCAGCTTGCGCATCCGTTACAGACACTCGATACTTGCGATCGTCGGTCTGCTGGCCGTTGCATTGACCGTAATGAATCATTTGTCCACGCCCCTGGCTACCGCCGGTCAACCCCTCACCGCGCCCGTCGCGTACCCTGAGGCGCTCACGCCCACGGCGGTGATAACCGCGGCAAGCCTGCCGAGAGCGATCGCCGCAACCGCAGCGGTGACAGCCATGGCGGCGGCCGCACGCGCCAAAGCAGTTAAAGAGCTTGCGCAAAATGCCCCGGGGGCGCTCGCCCGCCTGAGCCGCCAACGCTACGACCGCGAAGTCCACGACTACACCTGCGTATTCCTCAAACAGGAACGGATCGGCGGCAAGCTGCGTGAGGTCGAGGAAATCGAGGTGCGCTACCGCGATGATCCGACCACCGTCTACATGATCTGGAAGCGTAACGCCGGACAGGCCAAGCGCGTCCTGTTCATCGACTCCGCGGAGTTTGTCAACGATAACGGCGAAAAGGTGGCCCGCGTCGAGCCGGCCGGCGCCCTGATCCGACTGATCGTGTCCGACGTCCTCATGCCAATCCACGGCAAACGCGCCCGCCAAACCAGCCGCCGATTCATCGACGAGTTCGGCTTCCGCGCCACGCTCGACCTGCTGAAGCAGTACAATCAGCTCGGCGAGGAGCACCGCGTGCTCGACTTCCACTACGCCGGCGAAGGCGAGATTGACGGCCGACTTACCTACAAGCTCGTGCGCTACCTCCCTTACGATGGCCCCGACGGGATCTGGCCGGACGCGAAGATGGTCATGCACCTCGACCAGGAGTGGCTGCTGCCGACGGCGGTCTACTCGTACGCCGACCGCGAAGGCCAGGTGCTGCTCGGCAGCTACGTTCACACACAGGTGAAGCTCAATCCCGGTCTCGACGACGAAGCGTTCAAGTTCTAGAGGATTCGAGGGCTCGCGCGGCCAAGGATTCAGGGGTTTCCGCGCGCCTCGAGCGTGACGTGCCGCGCCTACCTCCGCGGCTCGTCGGCGTTTTGTCGCCTCCAATCGTAGACGCGCAGAGCCGGCCTCATACGGATGACACTTGGAGTCTGCGCGTATCGTGTAGCGGCCGGGCTCTGTCCCGGCCGTCGGATAGAAACCGGTTCGACCACTAGTGCTCTGTCAGCCGTCAATTGATGGATGGGTGACCCATGGCTTCAGCCGTGGGGGACACGAACCGGCCGAGCATTCGCGTCAGCTTACGACGTTGGGCTTGACCCTGCGATCCACGATGGCGTATCCTGACCATGGGCAGCATCATTCCATGAGCAGGTTCGACGCAGGGGCGCGAGAATGCAGCTCCGAGAAGAACTTACTGAAGGCCAGCGCGTTGGCAATTACATCCTCAAGGACAAGATCGGGCAAGGTGCATTCGCTGAGGTCTGGAGGTCCGTCCACCACGAGCGGCCGGGGCGACTTGTCGCGTTGAAGATTGCCACTGCCCCGGCCTTCCAGCGACAACTCGGGCGTGAGGGAAGGCTACCTGACATCGACCATCCGAACGTCGTGCCAATCCTCGATTCCGACACGCGCTTTGCCAAGATACCGTACATCGTCATGCCGTACATGTCCGGCGGCAACCTTGCGGACTTGATAACGCAGCATCCCGACGGCCTTCCCGAAGAGCGTGTTGAGCAGCTGCTGCACGACATTCTGGGCGGCCTAGGCGAAGCTCATCGTCGCAACATCGTGCACCGCGATATCAAACCGCAGAACACCCTTCTCGATGAGAGTGGACGCGCGCATATCGCCGACTTCGGCTTAAGCCTCAGCAACGCAGCACCGGACGGTCTCCGGTCCATGATCCAAAGCGCTTCGCTAGACTTGGAGAACGACCAAGCAGTCGCCGGCACATTAGCGTACATGGCCCCGGAGGTACTCGAAGGTCAGCCTGCCACACCGGCGGCGGATGTTTACGCCGTGGGCATCCTCCTGTTCGAAATGCTGGCGGGCCGTCGCCCCGTCGGCGTTGAGTTGCCCAGTACACGGCGCAAAAACCTTGGACGAGCTGCGTGGTGGGACGCCATTTTCTACTGGGCCTTCCGTCCGCTCACTGAACGGTACTCAGATGCAATGAAGATGCCCGAGGCCCTCGAAAACGGGCCGAAGCCGGTACCATTCGCTGGTCCTGTTGCGGCGCCGATATTGGCGCTACCGCAACCGGCACCGCTGCCGGACGACCAATGGGACGCGCTCGCGGTTCGTTGGCAGGAACGGAAGCGGATACTTGACGTCTTCTCAACGCACCGCGCCAGAATCAAGGACGCGCTAAGGATCTACGCGGAGCATCACCGCGTCGTGCAAGGCTTGCGTGCTGAAGAGCGCAGAATCGAATCCGAAGTCGAGGCGGCGACCTCTCGCATGCAGGAGATCGCCAGGCGCCTCGCGCGCTGGGCTGACGAGCGCCGGTCACCTCTTGTTCAGAGAAGGGATGAACTGCTTGCCGAGGGTTGCTTGCCAAGTCATCCTGACGCGAAGGAGATTGATCGTAAACTGGAACCGTACCACATACTTGCGTTTCGCCTTCGGTCACTCGATGAGGCCGGCAATCGTCTTGTGAGGTCGCTTCGCAACTGGTTGAGGGCCCACCAAGAGGACTCACGCAAAGCTTACGAGCATTTCTTGGAAGTCGAACGCCTCGCTACTCTTGAAGAACGTTCGGGGCAACAGACGGTGCTTAGTCCTTTCGCTGGCTTGGCAAAAACGCAGATACGCGCCATTCGGAGGCGTTCACGCCGACGAGCCCTGTTCGCGGCCGCGGTACTCGTGGTTGCGACTGTGGCGGCGCTGTTCGTAGCCAGCAAAGTGGCCCAAGCTCGGCGGGCCCGCGCAGCGGAACATCTGGAAGAGGCGCGAAGTGCATTGGCGGCGGGCGACCAAGATGGGGCGCTGGACCGATATTGCCGGGCCATTCGGCTCAATCCAAACCTCTTTGACGCCTATATCGAACGTGGAAAGATATACGCCCAACGCCACTCGTATCGCGCAGCCATCGAAGATTTCACCCATGCGGCCGAGATCACTCCGAACGACGCTCGCGCGTACTTCAGTCGCGCAGTATGCTACCATATTGAGAATGAGGAACTTCTAAGCGTCGAGGATTGCACAAGAGCGATCGAACTAGAACCAGATCACAGGCTTGCGTATGGGCTGCGTGGGTGGCTAGACCTCGCGCTCGGCCGCGTGGACAGCGCGGTCAGGGACCTCACGCGTGCCATTGAACTCGGCTTTGACGAGGGCGAGATGTACCAGAGCCGTGCGCGAGCTTACTTGGAAAAGGGCGACTTCGATCAGGCCATCGAAGACTGCCGCCAAGCTATCCGACGCGGGGCTGACGACGCGAGGACCCACTTCATTTGTGGACAAGCCCACTACAAGAAGGGCGACCACTATCAAGCGATTGCTCACTTCGATGAGGCTATTCGCCACGATCCTGACAGCGCACGCTTGTACCTGGTACGAGGAGCCGCTTATTCAGAGTGCAAGCAGAACCGGGTGGCACGTGAGGATTTCAAAAAGGCCATCGCACTCGATCGGGATGGGGACACAGCAAACCGTGCGCGCGAGTGGATGGAAGATTTGAACAGTAACCCGTAGCAAGGAGCCTGGGTCCCACCCGGCAAGCCGAAAAGCCAAGTAGGGTGGGCACAGCCCACCATGCTTTCCCGCGATAGTAGTGAGATGGTGGGCAATGCCCAGCCCATCCGACGAACTGCAGTTGACCTGCGCGCGGGCGTCGGGGATCATCCTCTGGTCCCAGGTGCTGCTCCCGCCCGCGATAGGCAGCTGAGCGGGCAGCCGTTAGGGGACGAGGGGTCATATGAGCGTAAAAGATCGCATTGAAGACGCGGAGATTCTGTGGCAGCATGGCCGCAAAGAGGGGGCTTGGGTACTTGGACTTATTGCTGCTGCTGCCACCTCGCGCAAGAGATATCCCAGGCCAACCCCCGACAATCAGGCTTTCAAATCCTTCATCCGCGATGTCGTGCCGACGCTAATGTACGGGAAGCCTCTTCAGCGCACGCCCAACCCGAGAATAATCTTCGACCGGACGCCTGTTGAAGATATCGTTTACGAGCATCTTCGCTGCAATTTGGTCCATGAGGGCGACGTTTCACACAAAGTTGCTTTCTCGGAATCCAAGATTGTCGAAGGGAAGTTCACAGGGGGCCTTGCCGTGGGATCACCGAACGTAATCCCGGATTTCTGGGTGTTGCACTTGATGAAAGCCGTTCGAGAGGCACCTGAAAATGCCTCAGAATTCAGGCCGATCGGCTGACAGCAGCTTCAAGCGGACCTCGCCCCTAACGGGGCTCGGCGCTTAAGCTTATCGTTAGTCCCGGCGGGTCGGGACATCCGAAGTGGCCGTTGCAGGCCGAGCCTTCCTCATCCCCGTGCGTCGGGGTCACGGAGCTGTCAGAATCGAGGATGTTCTCTTCGATGGGTCTGTGCCGGCGCGGGCAGGTCACGCCGCCGGATTTCACGGCTCTCGCGAACACCGTCGGCGAGTGAACGCGTTCGCTGATCAGGAAGCGGTGCGTCTGGCGACGCACCCCACGCCCCTGACGCCACACCGTTGGGGATGACTGCGTTGGAGGGGTTCCACGTGCCGAATGAAAAAAGGCCGGCGAAGCCTGCCCGCCGCCTGCTGCAATCTGCATCCGGCACGGAGGCTGGACGCTAAATCTAGCGCCGTCGTCCGGCACGGGGGCCGGACGCGGCGTTACCCAAGGGGGCGCTCAGGGCTCGGATCCTCGAACCCCTGGAGGCTTGCCCCCTCGAACCCTAGGCCCCTCGGGCCCGCCCGATCAATCCTCGTCCTCCCCGGGCTTCTTCTGGGCGGCGGCGACGATCTGCTGCTGGATACTGGGTGGGACGACGTCGTAGCGGTCGAACTCCATCGCGTAGCTGCCCTGTCCGCCGGTAACGCTCTTGAGCT
>JBHHZX010000114.1:0-10331 GCA_046758265.1 Phycisphaerae bacterium | reverse complement strand
CATCCCCCTCAGCGTGATGCCGGCCCTTGATGTTCAGGCGGGCGGCTCGGTTGAGCTGACATTCAACTTTGTCGACATCGATCAATGGGAGTGGCCGCGCTACGACGTGTTCACGGGTCGTATCGGCAATTACCCCGGCTTCGTGGAACTGGAGCTGGCTTCAACCCACGGCGACCTCAACGGTGACGGCGTCGTCGACCTCTGGGACCTGACGCAGTTGCTTGCCAACTATGGTGCGACCGGCGGCGCGACGTACGAAGACGGCGACCTCGACGGCGACGGCGACGTAGACCTCTCCGACCTCGCCGCTCTGCTCGCCGTGTACGGCACGACGTGTGATTAGAAACACCCCCGAAACGCGTCGCTGCTGAGGACTGACAACAAAGAGGAGGGCTCGACGATGATCGGTTTGACGCTTGTTGACGGCCGGCGCTCGGCCAGGGCAGCGGGCTGGTCCGCCCCGCTCAGATCGGCGAGAATCTGGGTGACTTCGTCCTGGGCCGGCGTCGCCACCGGGAACCTCCAAAATAATCTCCATCTTCGTGATGCAGTTCGGCCGCGAAAGTTGCTATGTTACGTGAGGGCAGCAGCTAGGCTGCCCATCTCAACAGTGTACTGGACCGGGCCGCGCTGCCCCAAGTGAATTTCGGGACTAGTCCGAGCGGAGCGGCGAGGCGTGCTCGTCAGCGTTCGGCTGTTTGTTCTTGGGTCCTTTGAACCCGCGTTAAGGAGGAAAGACATGCGATTATCCACCACTACGAGTCTGTTCATGTTCGCGGCGACCGGGATCTTGCTGTTAATCGGTCCAGCCTGCGGCGTCGGGATACCGGCGGATGAGTCGGTCCTTGGCTTTGGATTCGGGAAAACATCGGCTTTGGAGAAGGCCGGCTGCGATCCGGTGTCGGGACACGGCGACACGGCACAGGAAAACCCTGGTGATCCCACCAGTCCTTTTGTAGGCACCGCGACTGTCCGTATCAGAGGCGACACGTTCGAAGACGTTGCGGTCACGACCATCTTACTCGGCCCTCCGAAAGAAGGCGACGATGGCACGCTGATCGCGCAGACTTCGCACACATTCACCGTTGATGACCCCGAGGGCAGCCTCCAAGGCAGCTTCACCACGACCGACAAGGCTGTTCTGGAGCCCACGGACACCCCTGGTTTGTTCCGTCTGAACTCAAACATGAAGATCACGTCGGGAACCGGGGACTTCGAGAATGCCGGCGGCAGGCTGCACGGCCACGGTGAGATCGACCTCGGCATGGGAGAAGCCTCTTTTGACATCAACGGAGTAATCTGCTTCGACGGCGAATGATGGCCTGAGGATCAAGAGACGGTAGCCGCCTTTCCCCGTGCCGTGGCCGGGCCTTGGAGCAGGCCCGGAGGCGGTGAATCCCGAAACGGGCAACGCCTCCGGCCTTGCCTGTCGCAAGACAGCGATGCAGACGACGCGGGGGGGACGACGCTCGCCGCAGTTCTGGCCATGCCGGGCTCAGCCCGGCCCGCGCAGAGGGAGAAATGAAATCACATGTATCGGCAGCACCAGCAGGCCCGCGTTGTTCGTGCTGGGATTCACCGCCGCCATCAGCCTGACGCTCTCGGCGAGCGCCCAGTCGATCCTCATCGACGACTTCAACGACGGGAACGATGACGGTTGGACGGGGGTTGACCCGGTTCCGGGAGAGCCGTGGGACCCGGCCATCTTTGATGCCAGCTCCGGTGCATACAACCTCAGATCGACCGGCGTCGTTCCCGCTTACCGCTGGGTCGCCTTCCACTCGCAATGGGACGCCTCGGTTGACTCCTTTTACTCCGAGGGTTTCTTGCGAGCCGAAATACGCGCCAACAGGCAAAACACCGCCGTCTGGTTCGTCATGCGCGCCGGCGATCCCCCTGAGAACCGCGAGGGCTACCTTTTCTACGCAGACACCGCCGACGGCCGGTTCAGCCTCCGCTGCTCGCCCAATTGTTCCAGCGTGTATTACGTTGATGAGGCGGCTCCGGTGGACCCGTTCGACCCCAACGAACCCTGGGTCATGGAAGCCGGTGCCGTCAGCGATCAGATCTCACTGAAGCTCTGGCGGCTCGACGACCCCGAGCCGGATGAACCCCAGTTGACCATTACCGATACAACGTACACCGCCGGAGTGTTCATCGTCGGCGTGAGCCACAACCCCGGCGTCGCGTCTCAGATCAGCGGCACCTTCGACAACATCTACTTCACGCCGGCCTGCCCGGGCGATCTCGACGGCGACCTGGACGTTGACCTGTCCGACCTCGCGCAGCTACTCGGCAACTACGGTACGTCCAGCGGCGCGAGCTACGAAGACGGCGATCTGGACGGCGACGGCGACGTAGACCTCTCCGACCTCGCGGCGCTGCTGAGTGTGTATGGCACAAGCTGCTAAGCCCGGAATAAGCTGAGGGCGGGGCAGGGGCGGCTCGCTTGCGCTCGCGCTTATGATTGCCGGCGCACGATCGCGCACGGTGATTCAGAGGGCAGGGTACGTATTCAAGGCGCCGTTCCACTCGCTCAGCTTGCACGCCCGGGCGGTGGGGTCTTGCGGCGGCGAGAAGGGGCGGCCGCGGGCATCCAGGATCAGGCCCACCGCACCGCCGACAACTTGGCGCGAGACGGTCTGGCGGGGGCCGGCGCCGAGGTCGAAGCCTTTGGCCGGCGTAACGGTGACGGTGGCCTTCGCACCGGGCTCGAGTGGGACCAGCTTGAGCGCGCCGACGGCCAGCTCGTGCTTTTCCACGCGGCCGTCGGCACGGAGTTCCACGTTCATGCACGGCCGGCCTTCCCTGCCCGTGCCGCGCGGGGCGACACAGGACCCCAGTCGAATCAGGCAGTCTTTGCTGAAGACCTCCAAAGCGGCCTGCTCGTTGACGGTGCTGAGCACGCCCAGTTGCGGCATCATGAAGATTGAATCGACCGTCAACTCGGTGAAGCCCTCGGGCTGGAAAGCGTCCACCATCATGAGGGCGGCCTGGTTTCGCCGGGGCGCGTGCGAGAGCACCCCCCCGGAGCCGACAAGCATGTCGAGCCGGAGCATGTCCACCAGCGTTTGACCGGAGACGTCCTGAGCGAACGTGTCGCCGATGGTGCGTTGCCGCTGGATGCCCTTCAGCCCGACCGCCATCGCCCGGTGCTGCACGAACGCCAGGCGCAGCGCCTCGCGGCAGATCGCCTGCTCAATCATCAACTCGTCGAGTGTCTGGGGGATGGTGGTGGGACGGATCATCTTGTTGCGGATGCGGTTGCGAACGTCGCGCTCGTCCACCTCCAGCGGGACCCAGCGCACGATGTTGTCAAAGCCGGCCTCGGCGACGACGTTAAAGATGCTGTAGCTCATCCCCAGGTTGGCGCTGACGGTACGGTTGAACACGCTTTCACTGGTCGGGTCGTCGCGGTCGCTACGGAAGACGCTGAATATGTCGGTCGTCGCGCCGCCGATGTCCACACCGACCACCTGAATCCCTGCGCGCCGCGCGATCAGTTGCATGATCAGGCCGACGGCGCCGGGGGTCGGCATGAGCGGGACGGTGGTCCACTTCATTAGCTTGCTGTAGCCGGGCGCCTGGGCCATGACGTGCTCGAGAAAGAGGTCATGGATCTTGTGGCGGGCCGGGCCGAGGTTTTCCGCCTCCAGTGTCGGGCGGATGTTCTCGGTGATGTACAGCGCCGCCTTCTTGCCCAGGATGCGCTCGATTTCCTCGCGCGCCTTGACATTACCGGCGAAAATGACCGGAAGCTTGAACCCGGTCCCGAAGCGCGGCTTCGAATCGGCGGCGGCGACCATCTGGGCCATCTCCACCGGGTGTTTCGTGGTACCGCCGTCCGTACCTCCCGACAGCAGGACCATGTCGGGGCGCATGCCACGAATTCGCTCGATGCGCTGGTGGGGCAGCCGCCGGTCATCGACCGCCAGGGCATCCATGACGATCGCACCGGCGCCGAGCGCCGCGCGTTCGGCGCTCTCGGCGGTCATCTTCTTGACCGCGCCGGCGACCATCATCTGGAGCCCGCCGCCGGCGCTGCTGGTGCCGACGTACGCGTCGCAGCCGTTCTCGTCGTCACGTGGGTGCCAGATGGCGTCGTTCTTGATGAACCGGCGGCCGGTCAGATCCTCGATCTCACCGAGGGCGTTGATGACGCCGCGCGTGACGTCTTCGGCGGGGGCTTCAACGGTGGTCGGGGCTTCGCCGCGGGTGACAAGGCGGTATTCGCCGCCCTTTTTTTCGATGAGAATGGCCTTGGTGGTGGTCGACCCGCAGTCAGTCGCCAGGATGGTTCGAACTTCGTTGGCGTCTGACATCGCCGAAGCAACCCATCCGCTTGTTGACTACGCTTTGATCAGCTCGACGTTGGCGCGCGGCAAAGTGGCGCGAGCCCCGTCGTCAAACTCCACTTCGAGAACACGCACCTGGGCCTCGCTGGACAGCGTTTCGAGCTCGGCCGGCAGCGCGGTGCACCGCCCGAGGCGACCGAAATAGGGCTCGCGAATCGCCCGCAAACGCGTGCCGATCTGTACAACGCCGCCCTCGTCGGCGGCGACGGGCTGTTTCGACGGCTTTTCGTCCAGCGGGATGATGATTTCGGGACGGATAACTCCGGCCCGGATCTGTGTCGCGCCGTTGATGCTCGCCAAGCGGCCGCTGCGTTTCTGGAGCAGCTCGAACGCGGCCTTGGCCATGCCGATCTTCCCGAAGCCTTCGGTAATGATGACCGTCACGCCCAGGGCTTCCTCCCCGGTGATCGCCACCCCTAACTCATATCCCAGCGTGGCGCGCACGTCGGTATCGTTCAGGCCACCACTGACGATGCCCTTCACCCCGCACGCGACCGCCGCTTCGACCGCGCCCGCCGTGACTAGGCTGCCGCCCACGATTACCTTGGCGGCGTGCGCGGGCTTGATGCGATCGGCATCGAGAACGGCGTCCGGCGAGTCCACGACCACCTCGAGCGTGCCGACCGCTTCGCCGGCAAGACCGAAGATACCTTGAATGAGTGTTCCGCTGACCTCGACGGTGGCCGACTCGCCCTCCTGGACGTCAACGATCTCGCCTGCGACATAGGCCAGCTTCCGCACCACGGTCGGCCGGCCGCGGATGATCACTTGGCCGGTCGCGGGCGACGCGGATTCAATCGTGCCGTCGATCGGCGAGCGGCACTCGCTCTGGAACAGGCCCCAAAACCCCCGGGTGCGGGCGAAAGGCTCGTTCTTGGCGACCGGGTCGCCTTCTTGCTTGAGCAGGACCTCCAGCAACTCATCGGGCGCGGTTCCGAGCATGCCCACGACGTTGACGGGCCGCACGTCGCCGGGCAGCTTGGCCTCGGCGACCACGTCGTCGGGCTTGACGCGCTTCCCGACACGGACGAGCACCTCACCTTTCAGCGGGAGGCGTCGGACTCTGCGAATGACAGTGCTCTCCGCGACGCTCAGTCCCGGAGTGTATGCGTATCCCATCAGACGGTTCCCGTCCCGCCCCCAGCGTAACGCCTCCGCCGGCCGCCGCTGGCGAGAGGTTGCAGGCCGGTGGACAACGGCCACCGTAGGTCCACGGCGGCCGGTGTCAAGCGCGTGAACTTGGCGGCGAGCGACGGAATCGAGCTCGACGGCCCCGGCCAGGTCGTTGATGAGGCAACGGCAACCTGCCCGACGGGGAGCGACCACTACGGGCGCAATGGAGAACCCGGAGTCAAACGCCGTGGCGGCGCTTGCAGACCGCTCAGGGACGGGGTGGCAACGGTGTTGTCCAGACGTGGAACAGGTCACGAACGAGAATTCCGAATTTGGGAGCCAGCGAGCTTTTCACCGGCCATCGCGAGTGATTATGGTACGCGCGACCGCGCCGGATGCCTGACTCGCTTGGCGTACCTGGCAAAAGTGATCCGGTTCCCGCACGAGGCGACAGGTCAACCGACGAAGCTCGCCCGGGATGAGGTTATGGTAATCAGATTGCTCTGCGGTGTTGTGATCCTTCTCGTGATGGCCGGATGTCACGCCACGCCTGACCGATACGAAGTCGTCGTCTATGGCGGCACTTCCAGCGGTGTGGTCGCGGCGGTAAAGGTTGCCGGTCTGGGCAAATCGGTCGTCCTGATCGAGCCAGGCAAACATCTCGGCGGGCTCACTTCCGGCGGGCTCGGCGCGACCGATATCGGCAACAAGCAGGTCATCGGCGGCATGTCACGCGAGTTCTACCGTCGCGTTGGCAAGGCATACGGGAGAGATGAAGCCTGGACCTTTGAACCCCACGTCGCGGAAAGAATCTTCAACCAGATGATCCGCGCAGCGCAGGTGCCCGCCATCTTCGGCGAACGACTTGATCTTGTACGCGGCGTGAACAAGCGGGAGAGGCGCATCGACGCAATCGTTATGGAGTCAGGACGTACGTTTCACAGCAAAATGTTCATCGATGCGACGTACGAAGGCGACCTGATGGCCACGGCCGGCGTCACCTACCACGTTGGCCGCGAAAGCAACGCCACTTACGACGAGACACTCAACGGGGTTCAGACACGCCACGCCGTCCACCACCAGTTCATCAAGCCGGTCGATCCGTACGTTGCACCCGGTGACCCGTCCAGTGGCTTGTTGCCCGGCATCAACCCCGAAGGACCCGGCGCCGAAGGCAGCGGCGACCACCGTGTCCAGGCGTACTGCTTCCGCCTGTGCACCACCGATGTGCCGCGAAACCGCCGCCCCTGGCCCAAGCCTGATGACTACGACCCGCTTCGCTACGAGCTGCTGCTGCGCAACTTCGAGGCCGGCGACCAGCGTGTGCCGTGGCACCCGGTCATGATGCCCAACCGCAAGACCGACACAAACAACAACCACGCCGTCTCGACCGACTACATCGGCATGAACTACGACTATCCCGATGGCGACTACGCAACGCGCGAACGAATTATCCGCGAACATGAATCCTACCAGAAGGGACTGATGTGGACGCTGGCAAACAGCCCGCGCGTCCCCGAGAAGGTCCGCGCGCATTTTCGAACATGGGGATTGGCCCGGGACGAGTTCACCGACAACGACAACTGGCCTCACCAACTCTACGTGCGCGAGGCTCGGCGCATGGTCTCTGACTACGTCATGACGCAGCACCACTGTCAGGGACGGCGGGTCGCCGAAGATTCCGTCGGACTCGCCGCCTACACGATGGACTCGCATAACATGCAGCGCTACGTGGACGAGAATGGCCAGGTGCGCAATGAGGGCGACGTGCAGGTGGGCGGCTTCCCGCCCTACCCGATCTCATACCGTTCGATTGTGCCGAAACGCTCGGAATGCACCAACCTGCTGGTTCCGGTGTGCCTGTCAGCCTCGCATATCGCGTTCGGCTCGATCCGCATGGAGCCGGTGTTCATGGTTCTGGGTGAGTCTGCCGCGACTGCCGCCGTCCAAGCGCTCGAAGCGGACCTCGACGTGCAAGCGATCGAGTACGACCGCCTGGCTGCGCGTTTGCTGGCGGATGGGCAAATCCTTCGGTGGCCATCAGCCGAAGGCCGCAATTAGAAGGGCAGCGCAATCGGGTGTGGCACGGACAGGGCTCTGCTGGGAAACAACCCGAGCGCCGTGGCGGGGCCGTACGGCACGGGCGGCACCGTGTCAGGTGCCGCCTGCTCTCTTGCTGCCGTCGGCCTGAATAAGACACATCCCGGGTCTGGGGCTGCTCCCCAGGCGGTACACTTTTCGGAGAAGACCCTGTTTTGTTAGGCGCTGTTAATCTCGATGCCACCGCTGCCGTCGCGGGCGCTGGGAGATCCACACGCTCGACGCCGCGCGCGTCTGATCCCGCAGCGCGCTCTGAGGACGAGCTATTCCGGCCGGCGCCCAGCAGGCAGCTTGGCCGCGGCCTCGGCCGGCGCTGCCTCTGCTGCCTTCAGCGGCTCCCAGAAGCCGAAGTCCCCTTTTTCCACCTTGCAATAGCCGGTCGCCTTGTACGTTACAAAGGAGTTGTAGCTCCAGCCCAGATACTCTGAATCACCGCCGCTTTGCGTCGTGATGAGAAAGTGATTGGCCAGGTTGCCGATGCCGCGGGCCTGGTCCGCCGGTGCTTTCTTGTCACCCCGGTTCCCATCCACAGGAACCCAGCCGTAATTCGGTAGATAGACCTCGGCCCAGCGGTGGAAAGCTTCGTCGACGCTGGCGTCGTCGCCCCGCACGACAATGCTGCCGCGGTAACGAGCCGGCAGCCCGGCGGCGCGGCAGAGCGCGATAAACGCGAACGTGTATTCCGAGCACGACCCCGTGCCGCGCTTCAAAACGACTTCCGGCACGTCCCACCCGCCGACCATTTCATATTCGAGCCGGCCGATGACGAAGTTATAGATCTTGCGCGCGATCCAATACGGATTCTGCTCGTCGCCGACGATCCTCCTCACCGTCTCCTGGATATACGGGGTGTTAATGCGGTAACGCGATCCCTCAACCGTGTAGGCTTTCCGAACGTCTTCCGGGATGTCGCTGAGCGTACCGGTTTCCGTCGGAATAATCAGATAACGAATGGCGGAAACCTTTGCCTTCACGCTGTAGCCGATCGGCTGTCGGGTGCCAGCCGGCACCGATGCGACTTCAAAAAGTGCGCAGCGCTGGCCCCAGCGATCCGTGACCAATCTCACGGGCGACATCGAGTACTCGATTTCGGACAGCAGCTCCTGGTTGGGCATCCGTTCCGGCACCGCCAGGTTCACGGCCAAATCCTGAACGTCGCCCGGGCCGTAGTTGTACAACGCCCAGAGGTACTCGACGCGCGCTTCGCGGCTATCCGTCAGGCGGTACTTCTGCTTGTCTCGAACAACGACCTGATACAGCTTGCGGGTCTGGAAATCCACGTTCCAGAGCTGGCCGTCGAGCCAGGCCAACCCGGCCGGATAGGGGCCCGGCGCGTCCAATATGCCCAGCACCATGCCGCTGTCCGGGTCGACCATGTAGAGCTCATCTTTGATCCGGTCGGACACCCAGAGGTGCTTCCCGTCGTACTCCAGGCAGGTGCAGGACCTGTTTGGCGCGGCGAAATAGCCCAGGATCGTGCCGTCTTCGGGCTGGACTTTGTAGATCTGTCCGGATCTTCTCTCGAGAAGAAACAGCGTATCCTCAGCGCAAGCGAGACCCGTGGCGCGGGACCCAGGAGCCTCAAACGAGTTTGCCACGATACCGTCTTCAAGGTTCAGGACGTAGACATTGCCGTTATGGTCGTCTGAGATGTATAGCTTTCCATTACGGTAGGCCAGCCCGTGCGGCTTGAGCGTCGGGGCATCCCAGGATTGGTCGAGCTGCCCGTCCGTCGCAGAGATCCGGTGAATCTTTGCGTCACGCCAGTCGAGTACGAACAGGTGCCTGCCGTCACTGGCCAGGCCGGCGGGATACTTGCATGGGGCGTCAAAGGAGCTTTTGACGTCTCCCGGCGCCGCTGGAGCTGGCGTTGCGACATACGCCAGGGTCGTGGCAGCAAGAAGAGATATGACGTGCTTGTAAACGGCATTCATTGTAGTCCTCCGCGTTGCTTGAGGTGTAACAGGACCGGCGCTGGGGCACGCGCCCCGGCCAGGAACGCGTCCGGCAGGATTCGAACCGGCGACCTACGCGACGGTGGCGTTGGGTGCCGGGTACCCAGATTCAGACCGGCCCAAGTCGGCGACCGGATTTCAGTCGACCTCCTGCCTGTGGCCAGCACGGTGCAATATAGCCTGCACCGATCCCCTCCCGCAATTCCCTAACGCCTGCGATCCTGGCGTGCGGCGCTCCCCAGCGGCCAGTATTGCTCCTGCGCCATCATCGCACCTGCGCTCTCTTCCCCGGCTTTCTCACGGGCCGTAATTCCAGGCCGAGCACTTCGCAAATCCTGCTCGCCGCGTTCAGCGTCAGGCCACGGTTGCCGCCGAAGAACCGCACCACCTAAGCCCGGTCTACGCTGGAGAGCTTGGCGACCGCATACATCGTCAGCCCGGAGGCGTGAAACGCGCGCCGCATCGTTTCTGCCAAGTGAGTTCGATGTTGTTTCGTCGCGCTCACGCCCGCAGTAGTGCGCATGAGCGCCGGAAGGTCAAATCACAGCGCTGTGTATTATCATCGCCAGGTGTCGCCCGTCGTCAACGTTTCGCTCCCGCTCTCAACCGCGCACATCTCCACAGTCGGGATACCAGCGGAACCGCAACTCGTCACCTTGCGGCGCCAATCAGCGCGCAGACTCCGAACGTGTTGGCGGTGCTTCGCGACGTAGGGGATCCACATTCGTCGGTCCGCTATATACTGGTGACGGTTCGGTCGGTTTGGACCGAGCCGTTGCTGTGCCAATCGCGAGCGGTGAGGAATGGT
>JBHHZX010000113.1:0-10476 GCA_046758265.1 Phycisphaerae bacterium | reverse complement strand
TCCGTTCTTCCCGCATCTTGACAGACCCTGAGTGGCCGTTGAAAAGCCGGGAGCAGGCGGGAGATTTGCGAGCTAACGAGCGGGATCAAACGGGGCTTAGGCGGGAAGCGGTGGATCGCAACGTGATTATGCCCGCAATGTTACCGTCGCGTGTCGATCGGTGTCTTTTGCGAGGGACTAAGGAGGACCGACGGCGCTTCGCGCGATGCCGTCCGCCTTTCTGACCCAGCGGCCTTCTGGCGAGTGACGCATGCCATTGCACTGGGTGATTCACCCACGACTGGCAGAGGTTTCCCTGTACTTGCGGGCCGGATATTCTGCACCGGAAGAGCCCGCGCGATGTCATCGGCGGCGTACGTCGGTTAGACCCTTGCTTGAACTCGATCACGCGACCTATCGGGAGCCTTTGCGATGATCATTTGTCGTGTCTCGTGCCCGATCGTGTGCCTGGCCAGCGTGCTTCCGCTGCTGCCCGCAGGAGATGAGGTCGTGGTTCCCGCACCACCGGATGCGAGCACCATCGCCACTGCGCCCAGCTTCGGGCCCGACGAGCCGGTGGTGGCGACGCACTATTTCTACTGGTATCGCTGGCCGGACGAGCATTTCTTCGACGATGCTGGACACACAGACGACCTTTTGCGGCACCATTTTCCGGATCATCGCACCGTCAGCTACGAGTCGCGAGCCTGGCATCGACGGCAGATGCAAGACATGCTCGCCGCAGGCATCGACGTCGCCTTGTGCGTGTACTGGGGCGCGCCCAACCAGTACGACAAACCCGACCTGCGGTTCTCCGTCCGCGGTCTACCGCCCCTCGTGGCGGCCCTCGATGAAATGGCCCGTAGCGGGCCGACGCCGCGGATCGGTCTGTTCTACGACACGTCCACGCTGCTGGCCCGGCACGCCTTTCGCGGGCCACGCCGCGACAACGTCGACCTGCGAACGCACGAGGGCAAAGACATCTTCTACCGCACGATCCGCGACTTCTTCTGTCTGGTTCCACCGCGACACTGGGCGTGTCTCAATGGCCGCCCACTCGTGCAGTTGTACAACGCGTCGTTTGCCGCCGGGCACGATCAGAGCACGATCGACTACGTCTACGAGCGATTTGCCGCGGATTTCGCCGGGCGGCGCCCGTTCGTGATCGCCGGCCCCTCCTGGTCTTTCGGCGCAGATGCGCGCACCGGCTGGGGCGCTGCGCTCGGCGGCCCGCTGATCGGTCACGGGGTCGTTCAGATCGGTCCGGGCTACGACGACTCGCCCGTACCCGGACGCAGCACGCCCACCCGCGACCGCCTCGGCGGCGGCTTCTACGGCGCATCGTGGCTGCTTGCGCTCCAGGAGCGACCGCGGTTGGTCATCGTCGAGACGTGGAGCGAGCTGCACGAGGGAACCGGCATCTGCGAGACGTTGGAAGACGGCCGCTACTATGTGGAGCTCACTCGGCGGTACCGCGACATGCTCAAAGCGGGGGGCCTGCCCAGCGGGGAGGACTGGGCTGACACAGTGCGAACGTTGGTCGAGGCAGAGGCATCGAATCGCGCTGGGCGGGAGTTCGCCAATCGGCTGACGCTGAGCCTGCACGTCGCCGCGGATGAGAAGCTTCTCGGCGCGGGGCTCCGACTTTGTCGGGGCGTGCCGGACGGCGCTTGCGAAATCACGCAGATCGAGGGTACGCCGTGCATCCGGACGCGACCTGGTGTTGGCCGGCATCGGCACCTTTATTTCGACGTTGCCGACCCGTATTACTACGATCACCGTGGGACACTCACGCTGCGGTTTACGTACTTTGACGTGGGAGACGCCGCCATCACGGTGCAGTACGACGCGGCGGAAGAGACCGGCTCGCTTGCCGAGCGATATAAGCCGCATTCGCATGAAGTCATGCGGGCAAACACGAATACCTGGAAAACGGCCACGCTGAAGTTGCCTGGCGCACGTTGCGCGAATCGTCAAAACGGCGGCGCCGACTTCCGCCTTCTGTCGGTCGGTGCCGAACTAGCCGTCAGCGGTGTGGAAGTGACAAAGCTTCCCGACGGCTACGGGCACTAATAGCTGTACTGCTCCGTCAACGCTGATCCGACGGATCATCGTCAACATGCCATGGCCACCCAAGCATTGCCATGCCACGCGTCCCCGAACCCTGAACCCTCCGCTCACGCCCGCCCGTTGAACTCCGCCAGCGCCTCGATCATCGTCAGGTAGTTGTCCGGCGGCACGTAATTGGGAATGCTGTTGCCCGAGCCACAGGCATAGCCGCCGCGGGGGGCGGCGTGCGCGAGGATCTCCAATGTTCGGGCGCGGATCGACGGCGCGTCGCCGACGGATAGAAGGTGTACGTCCACCCCGCCGAGGACGGCGATCTTGTCGCCCCACTGGTCAATGAAGTGTTCGACCGGCTGGATGGCGTCCTCGAAGCTGTGCTTGGCGTCGATACCCACCTCCTCGACCAGCGTGGGCATGATCGTGTCTGTCTTGCCGCAACTGTGTAACAGGAACGGTCGCTCGTGCCGATGGGCGAGTTCCGCGAACCGCTTATACCACGGGAAAACGTGCGTCTTGAGCAGCTTCGGCGAGACCAGCAGCCCGTGCTTGTGTCCCAGGTCGTCGCCGAGCCAGATCGCGCACGCCGACTCCATCTGGCAGTAGACCTCGAAGACCTTGTAGATGGTTTGCCCCATCCGCTCAATCACCGCGCCGATGAGTTCAGGCTCACGGTGCGAAGCGAGCATGAAGCGCTCCATGCCGACCAGGTCCATGGAGAACTCCAGCACGCCGCCGGAAAACCCGATCAGCGCCATGCCATCCGGCAGGACCTCGGCCGCCGCTTCGACCGGCCCGAAATCGACATCCCTCTGCTCGGGCCAGCGGAAGCGCTCGAAGTCTTCCATGCTACCAATGGGGCCGTGGTGCTCGTTGGTCCATTCCCGCGCGCCGGCGCTGAGTGGGGAGGGGTCGTTCGCGGTCAGACGCTGCACATTCCAGGGGATCGGCGCGGAGATCTTGACCACGTCATACCCCAGCCGGTGGAGCAAGCGCACGTTGCACCGCGCCGCCTCGCCCAGGTCCGCCCGGGGATCAGCGGTCCTCGCAGCAGGCTCATCCAGCAAAACGCCGACCACTGCCGGATCCACCGCCAGCTCGATCAGCGGGATGCGGTCGGGTCGCGCACGGCGTACCACCTGCAGAAGCCGGCGATAGTCCGGATCGGGCTGGGGCAGGCGTTCGACACGCGGATGCATGCCGCTGAGTATATCAGCTTGTTGGCCGGACCGCGCGCCAGGCCGGGGCGGCGCGGCCCGGGTTGCCCTGCGCAGTCGCGATGCTTAGTGTACGCCCCAAAGCCTGTGATACCGGTTTTTAATCGGAGGGAACACGGCCCGCGGCCCGGTGCCGCAGGACTTGTGTGCGTTGCTCTCGGCACGGCCGGTCTATGTCAGGAGCGTTCTTCCATGACCAATCGCTATCTAACGCCGATGGATCAACCGCGCGGGTGCACGCGTCGCCATGCGATCAAGGTTTTCGCCGCCTGTGCGGGCGGCGTGATTTTGAGCAACCGCTTGCCGGGCGCGCTGGCCGATCTGCCCTGGGGTGAGCAGCCGATCAGCACGCAATTGCACCCGGACGGCACGCCGCTATCGCTGGGCTCAGGGCAACCCTACAAGTCGGCCCCGCGTCAGGCGTATCCGACGCTCACGCTTGAGCGGGGAGGCCGACGGCTGTGGACGAGTTGGGCGCAACTGCAGGAGGGGCGCGAAGCGGTACTGCTGCGGTCGTTTTCCATCCGCGATGAGAAATGGGGACCCGCGTTGGGGCTCGCTGAGGCGGACGCGTCCGGCATGGGCGCTGCATATGAGTCGGAAATCGCGTTCGTCGGAAATCGGCTGGTCGTTGTCTGGTCGCAGTTCGACACGGCCGGCTGGGCGCTGCGCGCGCGTTCGCTCGATCCGGCCACACAACGGCTCGGACCGGCCTGCCGGCTGGCCGGCGCGCCCGATGCCGGAGAAATCCACTGGCACCCCGCGGTCGTTTCGATCGCTGATCGGGCGATGGTGGTGTGGCAAGCGAAACGCGGCGGCGAACGGCACTTCCGTATTCTGGCACGGACTCTCGCACCGGACGCTGAACCCATCGGCGAGACGTTCGAAATCGTGGCGGACGAAGGCCGCGACTGCTGCCGCCCCGCCGTCGCCGCCCCGCCGTCCGGCAGATGCTTGGCGGTCGCGTTCGAACGCCACGATTGCCCGGGCACGCAGAACATCCGTCTGGTCATGGTTGACGCCGACAGGCGGGAGGTCGGCGACCGCCGGACCGTCTCGACCCACCCGGCCAGCGATGTCTCGCCGGCGTTGGCGTATGCGCCGGATGGAGAGTTGCTCTGGGTTGCCTGGCACTCGAATCGCAGCGGCGACCGCGGCTGGGACGTCACGCCCTGGTACCGCATCGCGGCCCTGCGCACACGCGACAACACCTGGCACTCGCCGGTCGGCGCCGAAGAGCAGCCGACGGCGGACGAGCGTGGCACCGTGCAGGGCTTCGAGCTCGTGCGGTTGGCGGTTTCGCCGCAGGGGACCGTCTGTGTTCTCGGGCGGGCGTCACACAACTTCTACATCCAGTACTACTCGGCCGAAGGCAAGTCGCCGCTCTATCGCTTGCCCGACGACGGCTGGGGCGGGCGGGGGCGGGTGCTGCGCGGCGTGTTTGACTCGGACGGTTCGTTGTGGGTGACCCGCCGCGACCTGGGCGCCAACGTAATGCACCGCCTCGACGGCTTTGCCAGCGTCTCCGGTCCACCGCCGACCGTGCCTCTCGGCGAGCCGGTACGCGCCGGAGTCCGCCTGCTGACCGGCGTGGGACGCCCCTATGGATGGCCGAAAGCGACCGGCCCTGTCGGCGACCTGAAGCTCTACTTCGGCGACATCCACGGCCACTCCTGGCAGAGCGACGGTATGGGCGACCCCGAGGCATCGTTCCTCCGCGCCCGCGACATCTTCCGTGACGACTTCCATGCCCTTAGCGACCACGATCACTTCGTCGGCAAGCGGCTGAGCGACGCACAGTGGCAGGAGCAGAAAGACATCGCCGAGCACTATCACACGCCCGGCCGGTTCGTGACGCTGTTCGGCCAGGAGTGGACCACGCCGCGCACCAACCGCCCGCACGGCTGGGGCCACTTCAACATCTACTCCGCCGACCCCGCGACCCCGCTGTTCGATCACACCGACCCGCGCTGGCGCGACCTGCCCGACTTGTATGCGGCCTTGCGTGCGTACAGTGCCATCGCCATCCCGCATCACATTGGCTGGACGGGCGTTCCCTGGGACGCGATCGACCCCGGGCTCACGCCGGTCGTCGAGATTTGCTCGGTCCACGGGGCTTTCGAGTACGAGGGCAACGAGCCGATCCGCCACCGCGGCGGCGTGCGCGGCTGCTTCTACCGCGACGGGTTGGCCGCCGGGCTGCGCGTCGGCGTCGTGGGCGGATCCGATCAGCACGGGTTGACCTGGCACCACGGCGTCTGCTGGAAACGCAACCCGTTCCGCGCCGGCCTCGCTGGCGTGTGGGCCGCGCAGCTAACCCGCGCAGCCATCCTCGACGCCTTCCGCGCCCGTCGCACGTTCGCCACTACCGGCGTCAAGCTGCAACTCTACTTCGCGGTTAACGGCGAGTTGATGGGCGGCACGATCGACAGCGACGCGCCGCCAAGCATTGGCGTTGATGTCGCCGTCCCGGCTGAAGAAGGTCGGCTGGCGTGGCTCGAGATAGTCCGCGACGGGCGGGTCATCCACCGCTACGGGGGCGAGGGGCAGCGGAGCCGCTACACGTTCGTCGACGAGCAATGCCCGCTCTTCGACGACAAGTCTTCGGCCGACGCGACTTGCTGTTATTACCTGCGCGTGACGCTGGCCGACAACAACCTGGCTTGGTCCAGCCCGGTGTGGGTAACGCGGGTGTAGGTCGAGCAGTGGCGCGTTCGTTTTCTTCGCCGTTCGCTTCGGAGCGCGGAGCGTTCGGCTGGGCGCCGGAGTTGCGTGCGCGATCCGCGCATCAGCCGGGCGGTCGTACGCCTAAGGGGGCGGGAGCGTCGGGCGGGCTGGCGCTGGGAAACTCGTGCTTACGCGATTGATCCGGTGACGGTAGGCGCCCCGACGGCCGTAGAGACTCGGCAGACGGCTTCGCGCCGAGAGCTTGGCGAGGGCAGGGTGCTGCCTGACGTTATTCCATTGACCCAAGGACCGCTCGCACGCGGAATTCGGCTGACGCAATTCGCGGTCCGATAACTACAGCGGACCGTCGCGGCAGCCGTCGAGTGGTCTCCGGAAGCGAATAATCGTTGCGCCGTCGGATTTCGCTTGCGGTGGGCTCCCCGCCGCATTAAAATAACCATCAGGAGTGGGGAGATGCGAGCAGAAAGAAGCACCCCACCCGGTTTCAAATCTCTGCGTTTGTTTGGTCGTGAGTGGAGAGCGGTATCGAAGCTCAACAGTAAAAACACGTGTTTGGCAACTGACCTAGACTCGCCATTTGAATTACGGGAGGTGGAGCACATGCGAAGCAAAGTAACACTATTAATCTTGGCAGCGGCGGCGTTAGGACTGGCATCGTCGGCGGCAATGGCCGTGCCGTATGCTTCCGGCATAACGGATCTGGGCGGCGGCAACTACTCGTTCATCCTGAACCAGGATGCCGTGTGGGTAAGGATTGATCGCCAGGGAGATACCTCGCTGCCTTTGGGTGCGCTGCCTAGGGGCACGCACACCTTCAATCTCGGCTCGGGAACCGGCTTTGACATCAGGGTGTTCAACTCCGAGCCGCTGGGCTGGAACCAGTACATCCCCGACGACACGCTCACCAGCTTCTACTCGCCGTGCGGGGTGTCCATCAACAAGAACCCGGCCAGCGCCAACTTCGGGAAGGTTTACATCTCGGAGACGCGTACCGCCACGACAGGGTTCGGCCGCTCGGTGACCAGCGGAATCTACATGCTGAACGCCGATGCGTCCGATGCGGGCTGGGCCAACGGCGGCGTGGACTGGACGGTGCAGGGTAACTTGGCGCCGTTCAAGAGCACCATCGGTCCGGACAATAATCTGTATGTCGCCGACTATTCGAACGACCTGGCGTTCGGCTTCAACGCCGATCTGTCCGTGGCCACGCAGCTCATCGACGCCAGCAACAAGACCGACGGCCAGTACGTCGAGGGCATCTATGTCGAGGGCAGCCAGGCGGGTGGGGACCGCTCCGTTTACCTCGTGGACTCCCATTATCTCGACGCTCGCCGCGGACTGATCCGGTATGACCTTGGTGGTGACGCGACGGCGACCCCCGGCGATCTGGGCACGCAGTGGATCGGCCCGGATTATTTCGGTTTCTATCCCAGGGACGTCGCCCGTGACAGCGATGGCGACTGGTACATGAACCAGTATCGTTACTCACCGAACCAGGCTCCGGCCCTGACCAAGTTCGACGGCACTGGAACCATCCCGCTCGGCGACGATCCGTCCGAAGTGCTCTGGGAAACCGACATATCCGTGTTCACCGGCGCCTACGCGCTGGACATCAACGAGGATGCGGGCGTTATCGCCTACGGCCACTACTACACCGGCGAGGTGTTCATCTTCGATTTGGAGACGGGTATCCTCATCGAGAGTTTTGACGCCGGCAACCGCATCCGCGAGCTGGCTTTTGACGCGGCCGGCAATCTGGTTACCGGGGACAACAGCGTCGAGTGGGCCAGATTCTGGTCGCCGGGTGGCGACTGGCTCGCCATCACCGGCTCGGACGGCACGTTCACGTTGATCCCCGAGCCGGCCTGCCTAACGCTGTTAGCTCTCGGCGGTTTGGCGCTGCTGCGTCGTCGCCGTTGACAATCGCTTGTTGGTTGAAGCTTGATCATGCGAGGCCGTCCACAATGGGCGGCCTTGCCTTTTATGCACGCTGTGCACGCCGGCCGATCTTCAGCCGAAAGGGAACGAGGCATCAACTGCGACGGGAGACTGCCCGGCAGCGCCGTTCGGCTGCGTGGTCGTCGTCTCGCGTACGGCTATAATCGGCCGGCGCAGGAGCGTCAGCCGTGAGTCGAAAGCAGCCGAAGAAGACGCACCCGCCGCAGCGCAAAGACGCGAAGTCACGGTCGACTAGAACCTCCCGTCTGACCCGTCGTGCCTCGCACCAGCGGCGGTGGACAACGGCCGTAGTGCTTGTGGCCATGGCAGCGGTCGTGGCTGCGGGCTTGGCGCTTTGGCGGTTGCTTCAGCCGCCGCCACGAGGGAGCGGACCGGGCTTTAATGTTCTGCTGATCACGCTCGACACAGCGCGAGCAGACTACCTGGGTTGTTACGGGCATCCGGGCAATCATACGCCAAGCATCGACCGGCTCGCCGCCGAGGGGACGCGGTTTACCCAATGCACGGCGGCTGCCCCTAGCACGCTCGCGTCCCACGCGACGATCTTGACCGCGGTCTACCCCTACGTGCATGGGGTCCGCCACAACGTCGGCTACCGGTTGAGTCAGGCCAACGTGACGCTGGCCGAGGTCCTCAAACGGTCCGGTTATAGCACGGCTGCGTACGTGGCGGCGTTCGTGGTCAATCGCGATGTCGGTCTGGACCAGGGGTTTGACACGTACGACGACGTGGGGAAGCGCCACGAGCGCCGCGCCGACGAGGTCTGCGGCGGCGCGATCGAGTGGCTGCGCCGCCATGCGCGCGAGAAGTTTTTTCTTTGGGTCCACTTGTTCGATCCGCACGCTCCCTATGATCCCCCGCAGCCTTTCCGAAGCCTGTACCGCGACCCGTACGTCGGGGAGATCGCGTTCGTCGATCAGCAGGTGGGGCGGCTGCTGGAGGAGCTCCGCAAGTTGGGCCTGGAGCGAAACACGTTGGTCGTGTTGACGGCTGACCACGGGGAAGGCCTGGGCCAGCACGGGGAAGAGACCCACCTCTACTTCGTCTACGACACGACCATGTCCGTCCCTTTGCTCTTCCGCTGTCCTGGACGGATCCCGCCGGTCGGCGTGCTGCCCATGCAGGTGCGGAACATCGACATCGCGCCGACGATTCTGGCGTTTCTCGGCCTTGCCATCGAGCCGGCGTTGCCGTACGCGCAAGGGGTCAGCCTCATTCCGCACATGCTCGGGCGGGTGAGTGACACGGGCCTGGCGGCGTATGGCGAAACCCTCGGCGGGCAGATCGTCCTGGGCACGTCCCCGCTGCGTTTCCTGCGTGCCGACGGGTGGAAATACATTCACGCCCCGCGACCCGAACTCTACCGTATAGGCGACGACCCGGCCGAGGAGCACAACCTGGCAGCGAGTGAGCCGGATCGTCTTGGTGCGATGCGCGCTGTGCTGCGCGGGCTGATTGCCGCTTCCGCCCGGCCTGTCGGCGCGAATGACGCGACGGTCCGGCTGGACCAGCCGGCCCTCGAACGTTTGGCGAGCCTGGGATATGTGGGAGCAGGCGCCGACACTGGCTCCTCCGTGTCTGGCGAGCTCGACGACTTCGACCCCGTCGGAGATGACCCCAAGGACCACGCCGCGGACTTCACAGCCGTTGGCCGGGCCATGGACCGCCTGCAAAACGGGCGACATGCCGAAGCCGAGGCGATCTATCGGCGTCTGGTGTCCGCATTTCCGGACAGCGCGGAGCTGGGCATGCAGCTAGCGCGGTCGGTGTTCTTGCAGGGCAGGTTCGAGGACGCAATCGCCATATATCACGGCCTCCTGGAGAAATGTCCCCGGAACGCGAGGGTGCATTACGGTATGGGCAAGTTACTGGATCGCGTCGGGCGGCGCGCCCACGCGATCGCCCGTTTCACCGCGGCGGTGCAAATCGATCCGCAGTACGCCGAGGCCTTTTACGATTTGGGTGTTGCCCTGAGGAAAGCGGGCCGCGGCGATGAGGCGCTGGACCACTTCCGGCAGGCGGTTCGGATCCGACCGACGTACGTCGATGCGCGGATCAATCTGGGGGTCGGCTTGGCGGCAGCGGGAAAGCTGGACGACGCGATCGAGCAGTATCGCGAGGCTCTCCGCGTGGCACCTGACGACGCGGCGATCCATTACAACCTTGGAAATGCGTTGCTTCGGGAGGGGCAGAAGTCAGAGGCCATCTGGGCCTACCGGGAAGCCCTGCGACTGAAGCCGGATTTCGCGGCTGCCCGCCACGCGCTGGACCTTGCCCGACAGGGTCTGTCGGCCGGCACAACGCCGCCGTGACCGTCCGGCCGGATCGAGGGCACGCCGGCGCATCATGGGAACAGTAAGTGAATGCTGGCATGTCGTCGCGCGCCGTGGGTGGGTGGCATGCCGTCACACGGCGTAGCCGTGGGTCGGCATGAATGGTCCCAGAAAGCATGGCTACCCGCGACTGCGTCGCGTGAAGCCGTGGCACTCGGCGTCGCGTGAAGCCATGGCACCCGGCGCCGGGGCTTTGCTGCGACGCAGGTAACCGGCCGGAGTCGCGGATTGCGGAT
>JBHHZX010000112.1:0-10479 GCA_046758265.1 Phycisphaerae bacterium | reverse complement strand
CGTCAGAAGTACGCCGGTCGCGTCGATGCGGGTCTCGGCCAGGATGCGCACCAGCGTGCTGAGTTGTTGAAAGTAGGACGTTTTCTCTTCGCTGTCGAGGACGCCGACCATCGGGATGCCGATCTTGATCGCTCCGCAGCCCAGGGCGGTGAGCAGCTCGCGCAAGCCTTCGATCTCCCCGCGCCGCCAGCGGCCGAGGTCCACGCCGATGTCGGGGTGTCGGCGGTCTTCCGCTGGCAGTTTGGGCAGCACGGCGAAGCGGGTGCTTCGTTCGAGCAAGGTCTCGCAGCCGCCCAGCAGCCGGAGCCGCGCGGTGTAGACGCCCGGCGCGAGCTCGGGGAGGGCTGCGCGGACCGCCAACATGTGGCTGTGTTGGTCTGGCGTACCTGCCAGTTCTCCGGTGCTGGTGGCCCGCGACGTCGGAAAATTCGGCGGCGCGAAGTCGAACAGGTCGGTCGTCGCCGGCATGTCAAGCTCTTGCGTGTGGCGCAACTGACTCGCGCGGTCGGTGATACGCAGTTCCGCCCGAAGCGGTTGCGACGTGGCGTTGTTCACCTCCAGGATGAATTCCTCTTGCCGGCCCGGTAGGACCAGCCCGCCCGGATTCGAGAACCGCAATTGCACGCGCGGTAGCCGGTAGATCGAAAAGTCGTCGAACCAGGCGGTGGCGTAGACGTCGCGTCGCACGATCGGATCGACCTCGCGCGGGTCGGATTTGCGCCATACGTAATCCTGAAGAATCCAGAATTGCAGGCGCAGCGCGTACGCCATGGGAAACTCGCCCGGCAGGGCGATTTCGACCCGCTGCCAGGGTTCGGGCTCGCGGCCGGTCGCGCGCACCGGGTTACTGATGCGCTGGCTGCCTGGGATGAGCTCGCCGAACCGATCGACGAAATAGGCCGCGCCGAAAGCCGCCGCGAATTCAAGCCCGGCGGCGCGCACATAACCCACCAGAACATAGTCGGATTCCGGGACCACGATCAGGTCGAGATGCTGGTACTCGTACGCGACGTTGCCGGTCGCGATGTCGAGCCGGAATGAGGGCGCTGCGTCGCGGCCCACCTCGTTGTCAAAACCACCCTTCGCGTACAGGGTTGGCAACCCATCGCCGCGCAGTTGGACCCAGTGCATCGGCGTGTTTTCATAGTTGCCGTGCTTCTGCTCATCGAAATCGAAATGTTTCACGAGCCGGTACAGTTCCACCCGCTCGGTCTCGATCGCGCTGGGCGCAGGTTGCGTACCGGGCGATGCCCCCGTTAGCTGAGCCGCGGCGGGCGACACTGCAAACAGCGTACAAAGCGAGCTTGCAACGGTTATTATCAGACGCGCACGTCGAGTCATCGCACTCATCCCGTACCAGTTACATCGGTCGTGATCTGCTCGGGTATGAGAAAGCCTTTGGCACCCCAATGTTTGGGCATTCCAGGGGCCGCCCGCGTTCCTCAGGTGCGCTCTTCCGTCTGCGGAGCGGCCCATGTCTCGCGGGCTAGCCGGGCCTGCTGGCGGCAGGCCTCACCGGTACGATACTGCAAGCGCAACGCCGTCAGAACGAATACCAACAGGGCGATCAGCAATAACAGCGCGCTACAGGTGGTTGGCGCGACGAAGACAGGGCCGCTGCTCAGGGCGAACGCCAGCATTCCTCCCGTTGCGGTCAGCAGGTTTTAGCCACCGCCGTGGCTAGATCAGCACTGGCTTGCCGAGCTTCCGGCGCACCGGTACGAACTGGCCGGCGTGCATCAACTCATGAATGCCCACCAGGTTGAAGAGCGACCCGACGGTCGGGGCGTATTCTCGCATCGACTCCGGGGTGGGCTCATCGAGGTCGGCCTCGCGGGTCGCGCCCAGCGCCGCCATCGTCGCCTCACGCTGCCTGGTCAGCAACTCGAGGTACTCGGCCTTCCCGTGAAACTTCGCTGCGTCGTCCGACTTTGCCGCCTCCGGCGTATAGCTCTCCGCGAAGCCGTCCGGCAACTCCGGCATCTTGTGTCCCAGCTCGCCAACCATCTGGTGTTCCGACATAACCAGGTGCCCGAGCTGCCAGGCGATGTGGTGTGCTTCGGGCACCGGCCGGATGAGCAGGTCTGCATCGCTCATGTCGCTGACGTAGGCCGTCAGAACCTCGTGGCAGGTATCGATCGTGTTCTTGATCGCGTCTTCGGGTGTCATGGCAGCATCTCCTTGCCCCTGACAATTCCTTTGCCCTTTGGCTGGGCGGGGCAATCCGCTCGAAATCCGCTACTATCATCCGCCGGCAAACGCGGTTTGCAAGCGCCAACTGGGAATGCCAATGATCGTTCCACGAATCCTGGGCATCGTGAACGTTACCCGCGACTCGTTCTCCGACGGCGGGAAGTTTCTCGATCCCGCCGCCGCCGTCGCGCACGCTCGTCAACTCCTCGCCGATGGTGCCGACATTATCGATATCGGGGCCGAGTCTACACACCCCGACGCCGAAGACGTGCCGGCCGACGTCGAGATCGCCCGGCTGGTGCCCGTGATCGAGCGGCTGAATGCCGACGGGGTTCGCGTTTCGGTGGATACCTGCAAGCCGGCCGTGATCCGGGAGGCGCTGAGACTGGGGGCGGATTTCATCAACGACATCACCGCGTTGCGCGACCCAGACTCCGTGGCCGCGGTGCGTGACAGCGACGCGAAGCTGATCATCATGCACTCCTGGGCGCCGGCGGCCCGGGCGCAACGCCGCGCAGCCGATCCGGCGACAATCCTGGACGAAATCATTTGCTTCTTCCAAGAGCGCATCGCCGCGCTCGTGGCGGACGGGCTCGCGCGCGAACGCCTGATTCTCGATCCCGGCATGGGGTTCTTTCTCGGCAGCAACCCGGAGGCCAGCCTCGTAGTCTTGCGGGATTTGGGTCGCCTGCGCGTACTTGACCTGCCCATCCTGATTTCGACGTCGCGCAAGTCGTTCATCGGCGCGCTTCTCGGCGGTGCCGAGACACCTCGTCCAGTGGCCGAACGCGGCGCCGGTACGCTGGCGACCGAGCTGTGGGCTGCGCAGCACGGCGCGGCATACATTCGCACACACGATGCGTGCGCGCTGCACGACGCATTGACGATACTGGCGGCGCTGAACACCGAAGGCGGCTCCAGTTCGCCTCGGTGAGTGCTTGGGTCCGGAGCGCGCCGGCCGCCCTAGCGTGGTAGAATCTCGTTGTGTGGCTCAACTGTGCGTGGTCAGTGTCTTGTCGAACCTGGCGCCGCAGAGGCTAGATTGGCTGACGCACGGGAGACGCGACGAAAGGGGGAGCTGCCTGAGGTGGGCGCCGACCCGCGCCGGTCGCGCGAAGCTCGAAGCGCTGCTCAACAAGCATATGCTCGAACAATCTGGAACGGCGAGCCGTGGCCAAAGGTACAGACCCAAACGATCAGACTGCCGGTCGGGCCGGGCCGAGGGTGCGCCTGACGTTTCGCAAGCATCCGGTGGCCTACGTCTGCACGTGCGTCGGCTTGGTCATCCTCACTGCGGTCCTGATTGCGAACGCGTGGCTTCGAACCCGCGACCATCCGAACGCTCCCTCGTGGCTCGAACGAGCCGCGTTCGTTGCCGTTTGCACTGTCGGTCTTGCGGGATGGGTATTCATGCTGCGACGGGTGGCGCGCGAGTTCCGCACCGAGCCAAGCATCTCGCGCAAGCGTGCCAACCTCTGGCGGGGTATTCGTTTTGTAGCTTTCTCGTCCGCGGCGTATGCAACTTTGGCTGGTGGCTTTTGCATCGCGGTGGCCAAGCTAATCTCCGAGGCACACCAGGATGCAGCGCGTTGGGCGATGTGCGGCGCGCTCTGGTCACTTGCGGCGGTCTTTTTGTTCTGGAGTATCCGCTGGATCCGAGGCAAAATACGGCGCGCCCAGGGAAAATGTGTCCGATGTGAGTACCTCCTCCGGGGACTCATCGAGCCGCGCTGTCCCGAGTGCGGGACGCCGTTCAATCCGGCTGATCTGGAGGAGGTGTCAACGGCTCGAGCTGAGGTTGAGGATCGCCGGGGAGAGTAGTGCGGGCGACGACGGCGGCGTAAATGCGCTTGGCGCCCGCTTTTCGCAGCACTTTCGAAACCTCGTGGATCGTCGCGCCGCTGACGAGCAGGTTGTCGATGATGCAGACGGTCTTGCCGGTGATCTTGGGTTTGCGGGCGGGCCCGAAGCAGTCTCTCACGTTCCTGAAACGTTCGGCACTGGACAGCGTCCGCGTCTGGCTGATCGAGTACTTCACGCGACGCACAGCGGCTCTCCGCACCGGGACACCCAGCCGCCGAGAAACCGCCTCGGCCAGCAGACGGGCGTGTTCGCCGGGGCGTTGCCAGCGGCGAAGCCGATGCATCGGGACCGGCACCAGGGCGTCGAGCTCGGTCAGCCACGCTTTTTTGCGGATCGCGGCCGCCAGCAGTGCGCCGAGGTAGTCCGCCTGACGCTCACTTCCCGTGAACTTGAGCCCGACCAGCAGCCGCCGCAGCGTTTCGTTTCGATACTCGCCGCCCCGAGCCAAGCCGGCGACGTTCCAAAACGGCTCGCGTTGGCAGCGAGCGCAGCCTTTCTCGTGGATGGAAAATGGCGACATCGTGCGGGCGCAGCGGTGGCAGTAGGGCAGCGCGCGGGTGACTTCAAGCGCTGCGCGGCACGCCGGACAGGCCGCTAACTCGCCAGAAGCCGTCCAGCGCTCGCAGGCCACACAGGTTTGCGGCAGGAGCGCATCGAGCAGGCCACCGAGCAGCGCGTGAGCGGGGCCGAGCGGAAGGCGATGCTCTCCAGCACGTTTGGAAGGTTGGCCTCGCGCTGCGAAGAACCGGTTTAGGCGCCCAGCTTTCGAAGAGCGGGGCACCCTTCCCAGAGGCGGACGGCTCGGCGGCGCTGCCGACATCTACTCGACTTCCTGTTCCTCGTCCGGCGGGCCGGCTGGCGGCTCGAACGGTTCCGCCGTGGGCTTGCCCGCCGCATCAAGCTGGATCTTCTTGATGCGTTGTTCGGACTCGTCGAGGATCTTGCGGCAGTGCGCCGCGAGTTGCATCGCTTCCTCATACTTGGAAATCGACTCCTCGATCCCGATTTCGCCGGCTTCCATCGCCTCGACGATCGCGTCGAGCCGCTGCATGGCCTGCTCGAACTTGAGGTTCTTCGGCGTCTTGCTCATGGTTGCCGTTCCCGGTCACGGGCCATCGTCGTGCATCATCGCGTCAGGTGGGGCCGGCGGTCAAGCGCCGCGCGGTAGGGCGAGCGGCAAGTTTGTCGGTAGCATCGGCGTCCCGCCGGTACGATCGCAATTCCGGGACCGGCGAGACGCCGAGGCTCCCCGATCTCGGGCTACCACCCACAGTAGCGACGCTCACGGCGCGCGGGCGGGGGCCGCCGGGCTTTTGACAACTCCGCCGCCTTCCAGCATACTGACGCCGCCATGGCGGATGGATGTCGGCGATCGAACGTCGAACGCTCGTTCGGCAGGACCGCGCGGCGGAAGCAGAATCCGGTAGCGATAACAAGAGGAGTGTGCGCATGGCCGGTCGACCGGTAGCGGCCCGCGGCGGTAGCGGAATCTTGTACGGCCTGATCGCCTTCGTGATCGTGGCGGTGGCCTCGCTCGGCGGCTTTGTCTGGCAGTTGACCAGCAACAAGGCCCTGCAAAGCGATAACGAGCGCAAAGCGCGATGGTTGCAGCAGTATGGTACCCCGCCGCCCTATTACCAGGACGAGGCCTCCGCGCGGAACAGCAGCGCGTTTGCGGTGATGAGCAAGGATATCGAGGACCTGGCGCTGCTCATCACCGGCAAGCGGGATGCGGTGCGGCCGGCGATCGTCGAGGGCTCGAACAACCTCCTCAAGCAAATCGCGGACGCCAGCCCCGGTACGATCGAGGCCGGCGACACGCTATTGACGGCGTTGAAGAAGCTACGCGGCGCGTACGCGGACCTGAACAAGAAGAACGCGCAGTTGACCACCGATCTGGAGGAAGCGCGACTGGAGAACCAGTCGCTGAAGGAGGGGCTCAAGACCGTCCGCGACGAGTTTGAGCAGCAGGTGGCCGAGCTGAGTGAAGAGACGGCCCGGATCGAACAGGAAAAGACCGAGCAGCTTGCGGCCAAGGACGAGCAATTAGCCAAGCAGCAGGCCGAGGCCGAGGCGATCGCCGAGGAACTCAGCCAGGCGAGGGTCGAGCGGCAGCGAAAGGACCGCGAGCACGACATCGCGACGACGCGGCTCAAAGAGGATCTCCAGAAGCTGCGTGACCAGATCGCGGCGTTAAAGCCCGGCGGCTTCGACCCCTACGACATTCTCACCAAGGCAGACGGCCGCGTGTTGCGGGCGATTCCCGGCAGCGACGTGATTTACATCAACCTTGGCGCGGCCGACCGCATCAGGTCGGGCCTGACCTTTGAGGTGTTTTCGCCAATCGGTGGCGAGCGGCGCGAGGGTTTCCGTGGCAAGGCCTCGGTCGAGGTCACGGCAGTGTTGCAGAACGCCGCCGAGTGCCGCGTCACGCGGATGACCCCCGGGCGGCCGATCGTCAAGGGCGATATCCTCGTGAACATCGCCTACGAGCGGAACCGGCTGCCGGAGTTCGTCGTGCGTGGCGAGTTCGATCTGGACTACGACGGTCAAGCCGACTGGAACGGGGTGGAGAAGGTGACCGCGGTCATCCGCGCCTGGGGCGGTCAGGTGGTGGACGACATCGACGAGACAACCGATTTCCTGGTGGTCGGCACGGGGCCGCACGTGCCGACGCTGTCCACCGAGCGGCCGGTCAGTGACGTGATCCGCGACCTCGCCGACTCGCGGCTCGACGAGCTGAACGAGTATCGCCGTGATGTCGAGCAGGCGCGGACGCTCTACATACCCGTGATTACGCAGAGCCAGTTCTTGTTCCTGACCGGTTACTCGGGGCGGGGGCCGATCCTGGCGGACTGAAAGTGCCCGGCAAACGCCTGGGTGGCACCGGCGTCCCGCCGGTGCGAACACGGGCACGATGCCCGTGGCACCCTCTTGCGGGAGGGCGTTACGGTGCGAACTTGATCTTGCAGACGGTTTGGGCGGTCATCACGCGTTGCGTCAGATAATCCTGGAACGTGGCGCGGATCGTGATTTCGTCGTGCCTGGGTGGGCCTTTCTGCCACGGACAGCGCACGGTGTAGTGATACGTGGCCAGCTTCCCGTACCAGAGTTTGTGGACCTGGTCAACCGGGACGAAGTACTTGCCGATGAGGTTCTCGTTCGGCGGGTTTGCCAGGTCGTACAGTTCGATGCGGATGTCGCCGGCAACCTTGATTGCGTCACCGTCGCGGTCCACCGGTCTAAGGTAGACCGTGATCCCGTCGTCACCGGGCTGGCCGTCGTAGTCGTCGCCGCCGGAGAGGCTGGCGATGACGACTCTTTCGGGGTAGAAGATTTTTTCGAGGTCTTCGTCGGTCCAGCCGCGGGCATATTGGAGCTGCTCGTGCAGTTGCCCGATCGTGACCCGCTGAGCGACGAGTTGATTGTCTTTTTTCTCGATCTGCTCTGTGAGGCGGGTGATCTTGCGCTGCAACTCCATCGTTTCTTCGGTTTGACAGCCCACCAGCGGCAGCAGGCCAAGCCACACGAGCGGGATGGCAATCAACGGCCGGAACCGCGGTTTCATGACGTCTGCCTCTCGGATCATGCTGGACGCAACGAGGGCGAGCCCGGCTCGGGCATCTGCTCGAGCACCTTGTCCCCCAGGCCGTAGGCCACGCACTCCTCGGCATCCATCCAGTTGTTGCGGTCGCAATCCTTGCTGATCTGTTCGACGTCCTTGCCGGTGTGTTTGGCAAGGATCTCGTAAATCTGCCGTTGCGTCCGGAGCATCTCGTCCAGTTCGATCTTGATGTCGGTGGCCGGGCCGCGGGCGCCGCCCAGCGGCTGGTGGATCATCACGCGCGCGTACGGCAGGATGTAACGTTTGCCTTTAGTGCCGGCGGCAAACAGGACCGCCCCCATACTGGCCGCGGCGCCGACGACATAGGTCGCGACGGGGCAGCGCACGTACTGCATGGTGTCGTAGATGCCCATCCCGCTGTAGACCGAGCCGCCGGGCGAGCTGAGGTAAAGATGGATGTCGGCCTTGGGGTCCTCGTTGGCCAGAAACAGGAGCTGGGCGATGACGAGATTGGCGAGTTCGGGGGTGATTTCCTCGCCCAAGAAGATGATGCGGTCTTTCAGGAGGCGCGAGAAGATATCGTAGGAACGTTCGGCGCGACCTTCGCGCTCGATAACGATCGGTACCAAGTGGTTACGTGTGCTCATGCCCGGGTTTCCCTTAGCCTACTTGCCTTTCTTCTTGGCGAGTTTGCCCTCTTCGAGGATCTCGTCGATCAGGCCGTACTCGAGAGCTTCCTTGGCATCCATGTAGCGGTCGCGGTCGGTGTCCTTCTCGACCTGCTCGCGCGACTTCCCCGTCTCGCGGGCGATGATGTCGATCAGCGTGGTTTTGACCCGCAGGATCTCGTCGGCCTGGATGCGCATGTCCGAGGCCTGGCCGCCGACCAGGCCCCAGGGCTGGTGGATCATCACCTTGGCGTGCGGCAGGGCGAAGCGTTTGCCCTTCGTGCCGGCGGCGAGAATCACCGCCGCCCCGCTGCTGGCGTTGCCGACGCAGTAGGTGGCAACGTCGCAGTTGAGGAACCTCATCGTGTCGTAGACGGCGAGCGTGTCGTCGATGTCGCCGCCGGGGCAGTTGATGTACAGATGGATGTCCTGGTCGCGTTTGACTGATTGCAGGTAGAGCATGCTCTTGATGACGTGCGAACACACGGTACTGCTGTTGATGGTGATGCGCGGATCCAACGGCAGGTCCAGGAAGATGATCCGGTTGTCCAGGAGCATCTCGTTGAGCCCCATCATGCGCCACTGCTGATACGGCCCACCGCCTTGGACGCGCGGATGTTCGATTCCCAGCCAGGGTCCCATCGACTCTCCTCCGGCTTTGCAGTCGCGCCGCCTGCGCGCCGCGCCCTGCACGTTCCTCAGATTCTCTCTATCGTTCACCAACCGCCGCAGGTCGAGCGGCGGGTTATTCCTCCGCGTCTGTGTCGGCGTCCGCAGGTTGGCCGCCGTCTTTCGGCGTCACCTCCTCCAGTTTGGCGTCTGCCAGCAGCAGGGCGATGCACTTGTCCTGGCGGATCTGCTCGGCCAACTGCGCCAGCAGCCCGCGCGAGTGGAGGTTGTCGCGCACACGGTCGAAGCGCTGATTATATAGCCGCGCGATGCGGGCAATTTCCGTGTTGACCTCCTCGTCGGTGACCGTGACCTCGAGCTGCTCGGCGACCTTCTCGAGGATGAAATCGAGCTTGAGGCTGCGGGCCACTTCCTCCTTGGCAGAGGTCCGCAGCTCGTCGATCTGCGCGTCGATGTCGCTCTGGGGCATGCCGCGCTGCTGGAGATCGATCACCTTGCGCAGGACGGCCCGCTCGGTCTGCCGGGCGGAAAGCTGATCGGGCAGTTCGAGTGGAATCTTCTCCAGCAGGTACTCGAGCACCTGCTCCTTCTTGGCGAGTTCGACCAGCCGGTCGCGCTCGTCCTCCATGCTGTCGCGGACGAACTGGCGCAACTCAGCCTCGGATTCGGCCCCGGACTGCTCGACCAGCGCTTTTACGGTAATGGGCCGTAACCGCTTGATTTCGTGAATCGTGAACTCGAACGTGCCCGGCTGGCCGCGCAGATCGGTGCGCTTGTAATCGTCGGGGATTTCGCACTCGCTGGAGCGTTCGTCGCCGGGCGTGGCCCCGGTGAAGAGCTTTTCGAGGTCGTCGAGCAGGATGCCGTCGATGCGCGTGGCTCGCACGCCGAGTTCGACATTGTCTTCTTCCTTGATGACGTTGCCGTCAACGCTGAGCCTGACCTTGGCAATGATCTGGTCATCGCGCTTGGCCTTCCCCTTGGTCAGCGGCTCGTAGCGGCCGCGAATCTTGCGCTGGCGCAAGAGCTGCTCGTCGACATGCTTCTTGGAGATCTTGATCTTTGGCATCTTGACCGCGATGCCCTTCAGCTCGGGCAGCTCGAAGGTCGGCTTGATCTCGATCTCGCAGGCGTAGCTGAAGTCACCGCTCTCGGGCAGCGTGATGTGCTCGAGCGCTTCGTCGATCTCCATCAGCTTTTCGCCCCCTGCGGTGGCGATGTTGAAGAGCGGGTCCCCGAGCACCTCAAACTTTGTGTTCTCGACCGCGGCGAAAAATGATTGGCCGAGGATGGAGGTCTTGACTGATTCGCGTACGTCGGCGGCGAAGCGCTTCTGGACCAGCCGCAGCGGGGCACGCCCCTTGCGGAAACCGGGTACGATCGCGTCGCTGCGCAGCTCCTTGAAGTTGTGTTCGAGGTGCTGGGCGATAACTTCGGCCGGAACGGTGATCGCGAGCTTCTTGCGGAGTGTGGCGGCGTCCTCGACCTCGACCTTGACCTTCTGCTTGAGCTCTTCGAGCAGCTTTTCGGCTTCGTCGTCGGCCCGATCCAACAGCGCCG
>JBHHZX010000111.1:0-10514 GCA_046758265.1 Phycisphaerae bacterium | reverse complement strand
TCATGGCCACTTCTCCTCGGCGGGCAGGGCTCGCCCTACGTTTGTTCCACGTCCCGGACAGAGGCCGGACGCTACAACGACACGGCCGCCGTGCGGCCCGACCGGTACATTCTCGGCCGGCGAGGCGCCGGCCGCTACTCATTTCGTCGGTGCCGCCGCCATCGGCTTCTTCTCAAACGTATACGTCTCGCCGGTGGCGTCGACTTCGATGGCGTCGCCGGGGCTGAACTCGCCGGCGATGATCCGCTTGGCCAGCGGGTTCTCGATCATCTGCTGGATCAGCCGCTTCAGCGGGCGAGCGCCGTAGACCGGGTCGCAGCCGTCGGTGACGAGCCGGTCGTCGCCCGCGTCGATGAGCAGGGGCCGTTTTCCTAGCCCCGCGCCTTGGCACGCCGACGCGGGACCTTCTCGATCATTTCGATGCACGCGCGCAGCGCCCGGTTGGCCGACTCCGAATCCGGGAACACCTTCGCCACGTCGGGGTGCAGGACAACTACGTTACTGCCACGGGCGTAGCGTCTGGCATACTTGCCGCGCTTGCCACCCGCGAAGTCGTATTCGCCCAGCATCTCGGGGTCCGGGCGTTTCCTACTTTGCTTCTTCATACGCTTTCCGTTCACGTCTAGTCGGCTTTCGCGCGCCGATGATCCGGATGCGGTCTGCACGGTCGCCATGGACGACAACCAGCAAACGCCCTCGGAACGAGAGCCCCATTGTAACAAACCGCTCCTCCCCGCCCGGGTGCACTGGATCAGGGATCGTCAGCGACAGCGGATCGCCACAGACGGTCGCCGCCTCTTCAAACGAACACCGTGTTTTTCGAAGTTGCCGTCCGCTTTCTGCCGGTCCCATTCGAAGATCAGCGCCATCCGGCGTCCTACCGATCCGGCTCGCCAGCCGTTGGGGATGCCCCACTCGAGCCGACGATTATTGTAACGCTTGAGCCGGCTGCATCTTCGTAAATGTAAACATCTCGCCGGTGGCGTCGACCTCGATGGTGTCGCCGGGGCTGAACTCGCCGGCGATGATCCGCTTGGCCAGCGGGTTCTCGATCATCTGCTGGATCAGCCGCTTCAGCGGGCGAGCGCCGTAGACCGGATCGTAGCCGTCGCGCGCGAGCTGGTCCTTGGCCGCGCCGGTCATGGTCAGCGTGATTCCGGGGGAGATGCCCGGGCCACCCGTCAACACCGGCGAGACGCCGGTGCCACCCCCCACCCCACCCGCCAGCCGCTGTTGCAGGTAGTGGACCTGCAAGTCGACGATGCCGCGCAGGTCTTCGCGCGACAGCCGCTGGAAGATGATCGTCTCATCGACGCGGTTGAGGAACTCGGGGCGGAAGTGCTTCTTCAGCTCTTCTCGGACGAGCATTTCGATTTCGATGTCGGAGACATCGAGGGAATCGGGGAGCGAGGGATCGAGAGCGCCCCTCGCTCGCGCTTCGGGCTCGGATTGGCCGCTCTCTGAGGGTCGCGGTTCGGGCTCGGATTGATCGCTCACTGACGGCCGCGGTGCGGATTCCGCTCGGCCGGTGCGGGGCCCGGCCGCTACATCCGGCCGCGCGGGGGCGCGGGCCGCTACACTGGCCATGTATTCACTGCCGATGTTGCTGGTCATCGCGACGATGGTGTTCTTGAAGTCGACCGTGCGGCCGTGCCCGTCGGTCAGCCGCCCGTCGTCAAGCACCTGCAAGAGCACGTTGAACACATCGGCGTGGGCCTTCTCGATCTCGTCGAGCAGGATCACGCTGGACGGCCGGCGAGGCACCGCCTCCGTCAGCCGCCCGCCTTCCTCATAGCCGACATACCCCGGCGGCGCGCCAATCAGCCGGGCGACGCTGTGCTGCTCCATGAACTCGCTCATGTCGATGCGGACGAACGCCGACTCGTCGTCGAACAGGAACTCGGCCAGCGCCTTGCACAGCTCGGTCTTGCCGACGCCGGTCGGGCCGAGGAACAGGAACGAGCCGATCGGGCGGTTGGGGTCGCCGAGGCCCGCCCGCGAGCGGCGGACAGCGTCGGAGACGGCCCGCAGGGCCTCGTCCTGCCCGACGACGCGCTCGTGCAGCCGCTGCTCCATCTTGATCAGCTTCTCTTTCTCGCCTTCGAGCATCCGCGACACCGGCACGCCGGTCCACTTGCTGACGACCTCGGCGATCTCCTCGGCGGTGACTTCCTCGCGCAGCAGGCCGCCGCCGCTGGCGTGCAGCTCGGCCAGCTTTCGCTCACGGTCTTTGAGGTCCTTTTCAAGCTGCGGCAATTCACCATAGCGGACGCGCGCGGCCCGTTCGAGATCGCCTTGCCGCTGGGCTTCCTCCAGCTCGGTCTGCTTGGCGTCGATCTGCTGCTTGATCGATTTGATGGCCTCGATGGCGTTCTTCTCGTTCTCCCACTGCGCGGTCAGGCTGCTGTCTCTTTCCTTCAGCTCGGCCAGTTGCTTTTCAACCGACTCGAGCTGCTTCTTGCTACCCTCGTCCTTTTCCTTCTTGAGCGCCTCGCGCTCGACCTCGAGCTGCATGGTCCGGCGACGCAGCTCGTCCAGCTCGGCCGGGAGCGAATCGTTCTCAATCCGCAGCCGCGAGGCGGCCTCGTCGATCAGATCGATCGCCTTGTCCGGCAGATGTCGGTCGGTGATGTAGCGATGGGAGAGTGTCGCTGCGGCCACCAGGGCGGCGTCCTGAATCCGCACGCCGTGGTGGGCGTCATAACGGGGCTTCAGTCCGCGGAGGATGGCGATGGTGTCCTCAACGGTGGGCTCGCTGATGTAGATCGGCTGGAAGCGTCGCTCGAGCGCTTTGTCCTTCTCGACGTGCTGGCGGTATTCCTCGAGCGTGGTGGCGCCGATGCAGCGCAGCTCGCCGCGGGCCAGCGCGGGCTTGAGCAGGTTGCCGGCGTCCACAGCCCCTTCCGCCTTGCCGGCGCCGACCACGGTATGCAGTTCGTCCAGGAAGAGAATCACCTGCCCGGTGGAGTCGACCACGGCGCGGATGACGGCCTTGAGACGCTCCTCGAACTCGCCGCGGTATTTCGCGCCGGCGATCAGCGCCCCCATGTCGAGCGCGACGAGGCGCTTGTCCTTGAGAGCCTGCGGCACGTCGCCCGCGAGGATGCGCTGGGCCAGCCCCTCGGCAATCGCCGTCTTCCCGACGCCGGCCTCGCCGATCAGCGCGGGGTTGTTCTTGGTGCGGCGGGCAAGCACCTGCATGCAGCGGCGAATTTCCTCGTCGCGGCCGATGACCGGGTCGAGCTTGCCCTGGCGGGCCATCTCGACCAGGTCGTGGCCGTAGCGTTTCAGCGGTTCGTAGGTGTCCTCCGGGCTTTGCGAGGTGACGCTGGCGCTGCCGCGCACGTCTTTGAGCGCCGTGAGAATGTCGTCCTTGGTGGCGGCGTTGAGCTGGAGGATCTCCTTGGCGTCGCTGCTGACCTCCGTTAGTGCAAGCAGCAGGTGCTCGGTCGAGATGTACTGATCCTTCATCCGCTGAGCGATCTTGTCCGCAGCTTGCAGCGTTTCGGTGAAGCTGCGGTGCGCCGTCAGCGAGCCGCCCGACTGCTGCGGGAGCCGTTTCAGCTCGGATTCGACCATTGTGCGAATCTGCGCGACGTGCGCGCCGGCTTTCTCGAGCAGCGGCACGATGATGCTGCCGTTGCCGTTCGACTCGGGCGAGATCAGCGCCGCGAGCAGGTGCAACGGCGTCACTTCGGGATTGCCGCGCGACTGCGCCCGCTGCTGTGCATCCTGAATCGCTTCGCCGGTCTTGATGGTGAATTTGTCTGCTTGCATTCGTGTAGTTTCCTTTCTGGCAAGGGACTACCCGTGCCGTTTGGAAGGTTGCAAGCCTTGTTCCGAAGGGTTCCGTCCGCATAAGCACTTGTCGTTTCGTAACTTAAGACTCTCTGGGGTGGGGCAGCGGCCTGCCAGATTGGCACTCCGGGAAGCCTGGACGGGTGCCCCACCAGTTTGGTGGTGAGGGTGCCGAATCACGGCGCGTCAATCATCTGCGGCGAGCGGCACGCTCTGACGTAGTCAGGTCGTGCGTAGCGCAGCAAACCACGGGCCAGCTGGCGCCGGAGCGTGCCACCCATCCCGACGGCCGGGACAGAGCCCGGCCGCTACATTCGCGTGGGACCGGTTTGCAGCCGGTCCAGACGGCCGCGCGAGGGCGCGGGCCGCTACTTGCTTCGCCGATTCGCTTTCAGGATTCATCGGTCGACATGCGGGCCGGCCGCGACGGTAGCTGGCACACTCGGAACTCCGGCGCTACACCGACGGCCGCGCGGGAGCGCGGGCCGCTACACTCGTCCGGCAGGGAGACCGGACGCTACGCCCTGTCGCAGGTTGCCTACCCCGCGAACTTCGCGCGCTTGGCTTCGATGTCGGCCAGCATTTTTTCGAACGATTCGGCGAAGAGGCGCACACCGTCGGTCAGGAGCTGGTCGGTGACCCGCTTGATGTCGATGCCGACGGTGCCGAGCCGCTCGATCAGCGCGTAGGCCTCATCCACGTCCAGGTCAACCGTGCGGGCCACGTTACCGTGGTCACACAGCGCCTCGAGCGTGTGCGGCGGCATGGTGTTCACCGTGTCCGGACCGATCAGCGTGTCCACGTACTTGGTGTCGGGATAGTCCGGATTCTTCGTGCTGGTACTGGCCCAAAGTGGTCGCTGGACGCGGGCGCCCGCGGCGCGCAACGCCGCAAACGCTTCCGATTCGAACACGGCCTTGTAGCGATCGTAGGCGATCCTGGCGTTGGCGACCGCGGCCTGGCCGCGCAGCGTTGCCAACTTCTGCTCGCCCTGCTCGATCCGCTCGGTGAGCAGCTTATCGACGAGCGTGTCCACCCGGCTGACGAAGAACGAGGCGACCGACGCCACGCGCCGGATCGGTCGGCCTGCCTCTTGCAACCGTTGCAACCCGTCGATGTAGGCCTGCATCATGTGCTCATACATGGAAATCGCGAAGACCAGGGTGACGTTGACGTTGATCCCTTCGCTGATCAGTGTGCGAATTGCCGGCAGCCCGGCCTCCGTCGCCGGCACCTTGATCAGGACATTCGGGCGGTCGATCGCTTTGAACAAGCGGCGGGCCTCGCGGATCGTGCCCTCGGTGTCGTGGGCCAATTTCGGATCGACCTCGATGCTGACGAACCCGTCGCGTCCGTCTGTCTCGGTGTAGATTACGCGCAGTTGGTCTGCCGCCTCGGCGATATCGCGCATCGCGAGGGCCTCATAGATGTCGTATGTCTTCTCGTCGGCGCGGGCCAGCTCGCGGATCTGATCGTCGTACTCGCTCCCCTCCGCGATCGCCTTCTGAAAAATTGACGGGTTTGAGGTCAGGCCCGTCACCCCTGCGCTGATGAGCTCGCGAAGCTGGCCGCTGCGCAGCAGATCGCGGCTGATGAAATCGAGCCAGACGGCTTGACCGAGGTCGTTGATCTGTCGGATGCGATTCGCCATTGCGGGCTGGGTCCTTTGTGCTCTGAGGCCTTTGGAGAAGAAAAGCCACGTCCTCGTACAAAGCGTGGGATTCTACACCGAATCGCCCAGCAGGGCTTCGCTGATGAAGAATTCCGCCGACGGGGCTCACGCGAACATGTTGCCGTACGCGGGCGCGATTCGGCGACAATCCGACGGTGCCGTCCGAGTGAACGACGTTCAGTACTTCCTTCCTTATCTTCGTTCGCGGGGCGTATTTGCAAGCAGCTCCTCCAGCGCCTGTAACGCCTCCACGCGCGTCGCCAGCGTCTCTTCCAACTGCCGCGTGTACAACCTGTCGAGCACGTCCTTGTAGATCGGCCCTGGCTTGACGCCGCGCGCCGCCAGGTCATCCCCGGTGACCAACGGCAGGGGCTGGATCTCGTCGGGCGCTATGGCCGACACGCGCTGAGCCAGCACCTCCCGTCGCCGTCTCTCGTTGGGCATGTCAAGGTAACGTGCCTCGGCCCAGGCCCGCAGATCGGGAAAGGCCGGGTGCGCCAGCAGACGTTTCAGGCCGGCTAGTGAAATCTGTCCGGGATCGTCCAGGTCGCCCTGGTGCTCGATGAGCCAGGTGATCGTCCCACATTGCTCGTTTGAGCAAGTGAGGGCACGACAGATCTCCTGAACTTCCGTGGTCCCCCGGTCCGCAACCAGCACCGCGAAGACCAACGGAAACGAGACGCGCTGCGGCAAACGCTCCAACAGCGCGCCGCCCGCCGCGATCTGCTCTGCCTGCCACGCGGCGTCTGGCCAGAGATGCGGAAGCAGGCCGCTGTCCACCAACAGGTCGAACGCTCGTCGCCGCGCCGGGTGCGTCAGCATCTTCTCCAGTTCTTCGCGTACGCGCTCAGCGGCGACCGTCTCAAGTTTACGGGCGTTGGCCTTCAGGGCCACGAACGTAGCCGGCTCGATCTCAAACCCCAATCGCCCGGCGAAACGCACCGCCCGCACGAGCCGTAGATGGTCCTCGGCGAAGCGTGCCGCGGGCTCACCGATCGCCCGAATCACTCCGGTGCGCAGATCTTTCTGGCCGCCGACGTAGTCGATCAGCGTGTTGCTGAGCGGGTCCAGGAACATGCCGTTGACGGTGAAATCGCGGCGCTCGGCGTCGTGGCGGGCGTCGCTAAAGGTCACCTCGCTCGGCCGCCGCCCGTCCAGGTAGCGCCCGTCGGAACGAAACGTGGCCACTTCGACCCAGCGGCGTTGCCTGCAGACCAGCACGACGCCGAATTGTGCCCCGACCTCGCGCGTCTTGCGAAACAGTTGGCAGATGCGCTCGGGGGTGGCGTCGGTAGCGACGTCATAGTCCTGGGGTTGGAGGCCGAGCAGCAGGTCGCGCACGCACCCGCCCGCCAGCAGCGCCTGGTATCCGGCCGCTGTCAGCTTGCGGACGATCCGCACCGCGGCATCGGCTGCGCGGGGCAACTCACCTTGGAACGGAAATGACTCGCTCATTGTATACATGATACAGAACCGACAGCCGGGGTGGACATGGCCGTATCTTCGCGGCCGAGAAATGCGCAAGTGTGTGTCCGCGCAAAGCAACGGTCAGGCCGGGCCGCTGAGGTGGAAAACCCCCTCGGCGGGCTAGGGCCTGCGAGACACAGGCCGTTACGGAACGTGATTCACACGCGCAAGCACTTAACCATCGACCGGTGATAATCCGCAGATCGCCGTGCAGACCAGTGCTGGCGCAGCCGCTGCTCCGCCTCGTGGCAGGGAACGACCCGCAGCGCAAGCGTGCTGCGAAACAGGTTCAGGCGCGTGAGCGACTCGACCGCGTCGGGCGCGTCAAAGTCAACACGAACGCTGAAGCGCTCCGACAGGTACCCTGCCACCCGGGTTCCCAGGTCCGCCGGGGTCCACGACCGTTCGCCGGGCGTGTGGCAAAACGCGTAGGCCAGCACTGCCTCTTTCAGTTCCTCCTGTGCGATCATTGAAACCAGGGTGTGCAACGCGGCGCCGTTGTTGCTGAGGTTCTGGTAGTAGAGGTGCCGGGTGCGTTGCGAGTCGCGATTCGTGCGGGCGCGACGATAACCCATAAACGTGCGATAGGTGAGCATGGCCGCGCCGACCAGCACCACCCACAGAAGACTGGTCAGCACCGCTACCCCCTTCAGCAAGCCGAACACCTTGCTGGCCGTCGAGCCAAGTGTGCCCGCCCCGCCCCCCACCAGCAGTACGCGGTCACGCCAGCTCATTCCGATCTCGGCGTGCGGGAGCAGCGCTTCGACGTCCTCCACCGGAATATCCTTGAACATCTTGATGAGCACGTGTGGGTCGTCGCGCAGCCGGGCGACGACCACCAGCCGTCGAAACACCGACAGCGTGCGCGATTCACCGCGCACGGGATGCCGCCAGGTGCGATGATCCCGTTCGACGCTGCCGCGCCCGCGGACCCAGATCGCCAGATCGTCGACGCGCTCCGGATGGAGCCGCACGCGCAGGCCGTGCGAGTTGGCGGCCCGGACCGCCGCCTCTATCTGCGCCTGCGACAAGCGCTCGAAATTCGCCTTCTCGAGCAGGTACACAAGACGCCTGCTCAGCTCGGCGCATGCTTCCGGCGTGCGCACGGCTTCTCGGGCTTGAAGTGGCCATGTGTCGCGGTCGGGATTGAAGGCGGCATACAGATCGGCCAATTCCCGCGCGAACGCTGCGGCTTCCTGCTCGATCACGTCCTCCAGGGCGTCGGCGGCGGGGCGAAACCCGGCGGGGTCGAACCCGAACCGTTCCGCGTCTTCGGCCAGAGCCGCGATCAGTTCGCCAGCCCGAATGGGCACGAAGCGGTCGTCCGGTGGGTACCGTGCGACCCCCGCGCTTCGATCGCTGGCCAACTCGCTCTGTTGCGCTGCCATAGGGCAAATCGTACCCCGCTCGGCGGAGGCAGCCAATCAGCGCCGGTGCAGGCACCCTCGACGCTGCTCGAGCCGCCCGGGCCCTCCAGCAAGTTGTGTCGGGCCGACTGCCTGATAGCAAGGCCGGAGCGCCGACATCTGGATTGATTTCCGCTGGCATGACCTCTGCCACCTCGAACCGCCAACCGTATCGTCCTGCGCAGAGATGTCCGCCGATTATCCTAACTGCTGCTACAGCCTGCGCGTCGTCCGGCCCCAGGACCCGTTGACAGCCGGCGAGCATCCCGATATTGTTTTGGGCTTGCTTCGTCGAAAGCTACTATTCGCAACAGCCGGGAGCGAACACAATGGCGGACAAGAAGGCGGATCTAGCTGGTCCTGGTATCGGCGACTATGACGAGCTGGAGAGAATTCTGCCGCAGGATTACAGCCCTCTGTTGACCCCAAAGGAAACGCAGCAAGCCATCACTGCGGTGAAGAGTTACATCGAGGACAATCTGTGCAGGGACCTCAATCTGATGCGGGTTGAGTGTCCTCTGATCGTAGACGTCGAGAGCGGTGTGAACGACTACCTCGACCGCGACGGTTCGCGTACGCCAATTGAGTTCCACATATCGAACGACTATGACAAGCACCCCATCGATGCCCAGGTCGTGCAGGCTGCCACCAAGTGGAAGCGGGCGGCACTGAAGCAGTTCGGGATGCAGATTGGAGAGGGGCTGTACACCGACATGCGCGCCGTGCGCAAGGACTACTTTCTCGACCACGACCACAGCGCCTATGTCGACCAGTGGGACTGGGAGCTGGTGATAACCGAAAAACAGCGCAACCTGGATTTTCTGACAAAGATAGTAAAGAAGCTTTGGAAGCTCGTCAGAGGAGCCGGTGTTCATGCCACGGAGCTGTTCCCCCAACTGAAAACGGACAAGTATCCTGACTTTCCGGAGGAGCTTACATTCCTGCATGCGGAAGACATCCTCGATAGATTCCCCGATCTGCCGCGTAAGCAGCGCGAGACAGCCATTTTGCAGGAATATCCGGCCATCTTCATCTATGGGATTGGCTGGACGCTGAAAGACGGCTATCCGCACGAAATGCGGGCGGCGGACTATGATGACTGGGTCACGGAGACAACATCGGCGGACGGCAGACCAATGCATGGTCTCAACGGTGACATTCTCGTCTGGAACCCAGTTACAATGCGCCGCCATGAGCTGACATCGATGGGTATCCGCGTCACCAAGGCAACACTTAAACAGCAGTTGGAGATTACTGGCCAGCTCGATTTCCTCAAGATGCCATACCACCAGGCAATCCTGAACGACGCGATTCCGCTCAGCATTGGTGGTGGAATTGGGCAGTCGCGTACGTACATGTATCTCCTCAGAAAGGCGCACCTCGGAGAGTGCAGTGTGACCGTATGGCCAAAGAGACTTAAAGAGATGTGCAGAAAGAAGAACATCCACGTTCTAGAGTAAGCAGAGGCCACATCAGTGATACAGTAGAGACATCGAGTTGATATGTAGAAAAAACGAGCTGGGGTCTTTTTCGAAATTACTGTCGCTGTCGGGCGGTCCCCTGTTGATGCGTTGAAGCAGCTTGAGTGCGCTGGCCAACTACTGATGCGCCGCAAAGTCTATGCCCTGCAAGGGCCCGGGGAGGTCCTTAAGCACTGGGCCACGTTGCGACGCACCCAGAATCGTTCACCTCCCGCGGTACTTCTCACGCCATTGGCCGGGTGGATGGCGACACGAGCGGCATGATGCTCGGCATGTTCGAGCCGAGGTCGGTCGAGCAGGGGTTGGTCCACAGCGGCTGCGACGTCCGCCAACTGCGCGCTCCAGTCTGGACGATCCTGCTGGCGCTGCCCTACCCACGGCGCTTCTCCGGCGGCCCGACCACGGCCACACCCGGCGCGGCCACTGCCCCAACCGCGGCTACAACCTTGCTGACAGGGCCTCCGGCCGCTGCCCCGAGTGCGGGCAAGCGCTCCGCGCAGCAGACGAAGCCCAATAATCAGGAGCACGATTGTACGTGGCCCAGGTTCGCCGAACGTGAGTTCGCGGTTCTGCCCAGCCAGTGAGGAATCTGCACGGGTCTGTACGAAATCCTAGCCAGGAACCGCGCGGCGTCAGCGTTGTGCGATGTTTCGCGGCGGCTGCGCGGCGCGGCCGGCGGAAAGGCCTGTT
>JBHHZX010000110.1:0-10621 GCA_046758265.1 Phycisphaerae bacterium | reverse complement strand
TGCTGCGGCCCCCCAGCAGCGTGCTGGTGCTGGTGCCGGCGGCCAGGTTGGCGACGCGGCCGGCGTTGTCGCCGTCGCTGAGCGCGCCCGACAGCGACGCCGCGATCAGCCGCGGATCCTGTTTTACCTCGTTGCGAATCGCGATGTCCCGGGCGTCCTGACCGCTGAAGAAGGAAGCCAGGCCGAGCGCCGCCAGCGCCCCCGAGCTGTCCTCGCTGAACCACAGCTCCTGGCCGTTGCCGGCTTCGAGCCGCAGGCGATTGTCCGTCGTGACCGACGCCGACAATCCCGGCACGTTGCTGAGCGCCGCCGCCAAATCGTTCAGCGTGGTGTCGTCACCGTTCAAGCCGTCCAGGTCGACTTCGATTTGCCGCGTGATTTCCTGCCCGCTTGCGCGATCACGGACATGCACGATGAACGTGCCGTTTTGAAGCGGGAAGGGCAGGTTCGCCGTCGCGCTGTTCAGCACCGCGGCGGGGTCGTTGACCGAGTATTCGCTCAGCAGGTTTTCGTAACCGACCAGCCCGACACCGGTGGAGTGAATGCGGTTGACCTCGTAGATCAGCCCCGCGGCAAGCGTGTCGAACCGCTCGATCTGATCCTTCAGGTATCGGTCGCGCGTTTCCAGCAGCCCGAACAGCTTGCCGTCACGCAGGATGACGTTGCCGTGGTTATCCTCAAACCGGACGGAGGCGAGTTCCAGGCCGTCTTCCAGTACCGTTTCGACGATCGGCCCCCGCGAGCGATCAAACTCGACCAGTGGTTCGCTGCCCACATAGACGTTGATCGAGCCGTTCTCCTGCTCGCGAACCTGAATATCCATCAACTCGCCCAGCTCGCGCAGCAAGCTGTCACGGCGATCCCGCAGGGCGCCGGCAACCGTTACGCCATCGGCTTCCTGGGACACGATCCGCTCGTTGAGCGTGGCGATCTCGGCGGTGAGGTTCCCGGCCCGTTGCGCCGCCGCCGCCGCCGCGTCGTTGAGGTCGGAGATCTGCTGGACCAGGCCGGCGCGCTGTCGCTTGATCGACTGGATCAGCGTCTCGGCGCTGGCAATGACCAGATTGCGGGCGCTGTTGTCTTGCGGGGTGGTTTCCAAACTGCTGAACTGGGCGAAAAACTCGCTCAGTTGCGTGGAGATGTCTTCGTCGGTCAGCTCGTTGTAGAGCGTTTCGGTCTGGCTGAGCGCGCCGTAGATGACTTCCGCACCGGCGCGCGAGCCCAGCGAATTCCGCAGCCGCGCCTCGAGCGCCTCATCGACATGCCGCGTCAACCGGTCCAGTTGCACGCCGGCTCCGGGCCGGACGTAGCCGTAGATCGGTCCGCCGTGCAGCGTCGCCAGGCGGCCGCTTTGCCGAGCGTAGTTGGGGTTGCCGAGGTTGGCGATGTTTTGTCCGGTGATGGAGAGCGCCGCCTGGTACGCCGCCAACGCGCTCCGGCCGATTTGGAATGCCCCGCCTAAAGACACGACTCACCCTACCGCATCCACCCAGGTCTTCTTGTTTCGTTGCTCGTGTTTGCCGCTTGGACCATACACGACCGACTCCTGATTTACCTTCGCGACGTCTTCGAAGACGGCGCGGATGTGAGCATGCAGGTTGCGTGCCACGGCTGCCGCAAGCTGGTTTTTGTGTCGCAATTCGCCTGCGGTCTGCCGCAAACCCACGATTTTCGCCCGCAAACGCGAAGAAAACGGTTCAGGCAACCGTTCGGCAATTTCGGAGAGCCGTGGACGACAGTCGGCGCGCCAGTGCAGGCTTTGCGCCAGGCGCGCAAGGACTGCGTCCCGTTGCTTTTCCCGCTCGAAGAGCGCTTGCAGCACCCCACCTTCGTCTGCCGCGCACTGCTGCAGCGCGCCCGCATCGGCGGACCGCATTGCGGCCAGCTTTCTGCCCGCCAGTTCAAGCAGTTGCTTAAGCAGTTCGTGCAAAGAGGTCACCGTTGCCAGCAGGTCGCGGACCTGCACTTCAATGTGTCCGGGGGCTGTGTCGCTCGGATTCGTCACGGTTGGCGCTCGCACTGCTCTACCGCGGTCTCCTGGATTTCCGATCGTGCCGCTCAACTCTTGTCCCGGTCGATTGCCTGGCGTACCTGCCGCTGCACGGGCCACAACGCCTGTGGCTGCGTCGGGCCGGCCGCAGCCGCGGCCTGCGACTTCTGCGCTAGTCGCTTAGCCACCTGTGGCGTCAGGCCCCGGTCGCAGCGGGCGACCGTGTCGGCGATGCGCTGGTCCAACTGCTCGCCGAACGCCTCCTCGAGACGCCCGCCGTGCCCGAACTCCCTGCCGAACGGCAGCTTTCGCATCTCCGCCAGTAACGGGGCGAAAAAGAGTTGGGACGTCAGCAGCGCGGCGGCTTCGCGGATGACGTGAGGGTCGTTCGGGTCGAGCCGCCGGCCCAGGCCACGCATCATGCGGAACTTGCGACTCGCGTTCGCGTCATAGCGCGGCGGCGATCGCGGTGGCTCCAGGCCAGGCGCCGAAGTTGGCAGTTGCGCCGACAGCATGGTTCGCTTTACTCCGTGTACACCAGTTGCGCGTGCAGTGTGCCGGTGTGGTGCAGGTGTTCGATCGCCTCCACCATCTGCTCCGGCGCGAGCTGCAACTTGCTGAGCGTGTTCAGCAGTTCCTGAAACTCCACGCCTCCGCTGTTTTTCGTGCCCGCTGCACGCCCGCCGCTCGCCCCCACCGGTGGCCCGCCGCCGACCGCAACCGTGCCCAGCCCGGGCAGTTGCAAGACGGTGGGGGAAATCGTGACGCTGCCGGTAAACGAAACGTGGCCGGTCGTGTGGTTGATGCACACGCGGGCCGGCGTCTGCGGCGTCATGAACACGTGCGTTTGCAGCACTCGGCTGATGAACCCGGCCGGTCGCGGAAGTTCGTAAGGCGGCACACGAACGCGGACGTTCTTCGGTCCGATCGCCTCGGCGAAATCCGGCGCCACCGCCGCCCGCCCTAACCGGTTCGGCCTGACGGGGCTCTTCATGGCCGGGTTTTTCAGCTCGTGGCTGATCGCCCGCGCGACGAGCTGGGCCCACTGAAACCCGGCGTGCTCGTCGTCGAGCACCAGCGTGATGTAGCCGTCGAGAATGAAGTTGTAGAAAAAGTCGGCTTCGAGTGTGCAGCCGTTACGGATGATGCCCCGCGCCGGCGCGCCGGGGTCAGGAATGTCGATCCGTCCGCCGGCGAACGCCAGGATCTGCTGGGTCTCCGGGTCGTCTTCGTCAAAGAGGGCGAATTGCAGCGGGGTCGTGAGCAGTTGCCCGCCGGCCAGGCTCTTGGCCTTGAAAGCGGAGACGACCACATCGAGCCTTTGTCCTTCACGCGCTCCGAACTCGGGGATGGTCACCTCGACGGCGACGAGCGCGACGTTGTCGGCGTTTTTCAACTCTTCGGAGCTGAGCACAGGCTGGTGAAACTTCCGGTGAATCGCCATCAGGGCCCGCATCGTGTGCTCTTCCTTGCCGCCGTCGCCGGTGCCGTCGAGCCCGACGACCAACCCGTAGCCCATGAGCTGGTTGATGCGCTGTCCTTGCAGCCGGGCGATGTCTTGCACGCGGACTTCGGCCAGGGCGCCGGTGGCCAGCGCGAGGACAATGATCGCCAGCGACCAGCGCATGCTTCGGCGGTATCTGCCCACCGTTGTCATGGGTTCGCGCCTCCGCGCGCAACTCTGAAAGCGCTCATGCTTTCGTCCTCGCAGCTACAGCGGCCGAATGAAGTCCCAAATCCGCGCCAGCCAGCCGCGGCGGGCCGCGTCGCGCGCCGGGCCGCTGTGCTGAATGTTGATCTTCACGTCAGCCAGTTGAGTGCTCAGTACGGTGTTCTGAGCCGTTACGTCTGCGCTGCGGCACGTGCCAGTGAGTGTGGCAATCTGCCGGTCGTCATCGACCCCGATGTCCTTGTGGGCTTCGAGGACGAGAATGCCGTTCGGTTTGACGTCGATGACCTTCGCGGTAATACGAGTGACCAGCGAATCCTTGCGACCGACCTTTCCCTTACCCTCGTATTTGTCGTCGTAGTCGAGCTCGATCGCAGGATTCCCTTGCGGGAACACCTGTGGCACGAGCTTCCAGGCCTCGTTGATGCGGATCCAGTTCTTAAGTTCCGCCTCGATCTCCCATTCTTTCTCACGCTTCAGCTTTGAATCGGAGCTCGAGCGTTTCTCTTCGCGGACGATGACCGTGAGAAGATCGTTCACCTTGATTTCGCGCGGCTGCGGCGCTTCCACCGCGATCAGGGAGGTGGCCAACAGAACCTCGTTCGGCCGCGGGGGACCACCCAACTGTGTAGCCGGAGGGTGCACGGAGAGCGGGGCGGCCGGCAGCAACACCTCCGCGACGCCAAAGGCCGGCTGGGTGGTCGGCGGCGCGCCTGCCGCACTTCCGGCGTTGCGAAAGAGCGAATTGTCTTGCGCGCTGACGGTCCCACAAAACACGCCGGTGATCCACAACAGGAATGTCCCAACCCGACCACGTGGCATCGCGCTGCTCCCATTCGTTGCGCGTGAGCGTCAGAGCCCACCGTCGGTCAGCCGTACTCGGCCCACGCCGATCACGACGCCGCGGACCTCCCGGCGATTCTTGCCTGAGTCGCCCAGGCGGACGCGGACCGTGTCGCCATAACCGCCCGAGTCGAGCGCGTCCCCGCTGATGCGAATGCTGACGTTCTCGCCGCCGACCACCGTGACCGGCTGCGAGCGCTTGACCAGATCCACCGATTTGAGATCGCTTTCGCGAACCATCTGGCCGGCGGGCACGAAGTTCTTGACCCGCTGCCCGATGACCCGCTCGGGATGGTCGATGCCCAGCTCACGCTCGCTGGAGAAGATGCGCGTCGCGTATTCCAGGCTGTCATGCTTGACGTACATGCCGACGTTCAGCGGCCGAGCGGCGACCAGCAGCTTCTTCACCAGCTTGACGCGGGCCCCGATCCGAACCGTACGTTGCGCGCGTCCGTCTCGACGAATCGTGATGCGGAACTCCCGCAGGCCGAGCTTCGGCCCGCGGTTCCCGCGGATCGAAAACTGGAATGGCGGCGTGGTCAGTTCGAGGAATTCCAGCCCGGCCCGCTCGAACTCGATCTCGACCGTCCCACCCATCGACGCCAACCCGTCTTCGACGTGGGCGCGCAACATGTCGGCCAAGGTCGTCTCGCCTTCCGGGAGCGGGCGCGCGCGCATCAGCGGGGCGTCCTCTGCGAGGTCCGTTCGCGGGGCGTTGGCCTCGGCCGGTTCCAGCGTCACCTGGCACGCTAGCGCGCCACTGACCAGCACCCGCCCCAGGTTGACACCCAGCTCCTTCAAGCGGCGCACAACCTGCTCGTGGCTGATCTCCGTCTCAGCCGGCGGAACCAGCCCGCCGGCGACCGGCTTGTCGCCGATCTCTGTCAGCAGTCGCGGATCGGCCTGAGCGAAAACCAGCACGTCGGACAAGGCGATGACGTCGCCGTACACATGCGCCTGCGGCCGCAGCTTCAGGTGGCTCACGTCTCTTTCGATCAGGTCGGCGGCGGCGCTCCCCGCCAAGGCCACCGACGTAAGAGCCAGTCTTAACAAGGTGCTCATGCGCTGACCTTTCAGGCGCGCCTACTCACTCGCCGCGCTACCGCCGCAGATTGGCCACGACCTGCAGCGCGCGGTCTGCGGTCTGGATTGACTGCGAATTCATCTGGAACACCCGTTGCGTCTTGATCAACTCCACCAGCTCGGTAACCGCTTCCGTGGCGCTCTGCTCCAGGTGGCCGGGCATGATCGTGCCGAAACCCTCCTCGCCCGGCTCGCCCTCGATCGGCGGGCCCGAGGCTTCGCTCTCGAGGTACACGTTGGAGCCGAACTGAATCAGCCCACCGGGGTTGGTGAAGCGGGCCAACCGGATCTGTCCGAGGGTTTGTATTTGCCCATTCTCGTCCAGGCCGCTTAGCTCTCCACTGCTGCCGAACGAGACTTTGTCGGACGGGATGTTCTCGGGAACCGTCGGTGTATCAGTGAGCCGATAGCCGACGCTGTTGCCCAGCACCAGCTCGCCGTCGGCGTTCAAGACGAAGTTGCCGGCCCGCGTGTACGCCGTTCGCCCGTCCGGCAAGTCCACCTGAAAGAAACCGTCACCCTCGATCATGGCATCGAGGTTGGTGCCCTGGATCGCCGAACCTTGCCTGAAGTTGATCTGCGTGTTGCTGACCAGCACACCCAGGCCGATCTGCGTGCCGAGCGGCACGGCGGTTTCCGCGCTGGTCTGCACGCCGGGCTGGACCCGGATCTGATAGAGCAGGTCCTGAAAGTTGACGCGCGAGGACTTGAAGCCGACGGTTTCGGCGTTGGCGATGTTGTTGGCAATCACGTCGATCTTGGTCGACAGGGCTTGCATGCCCGTGGCTGCGGTGTGAAGAGCGGTGATGGCCATCGCGTGTGTCCTCGTTCGGCTATTGGCTGCGGGCCGTCAGTTCAGTTCGCCCTCTTTCGTGCTCGATCCTCTGCCTACCTGGCGCCGACGGCGTTGATCAGCCGCCCGGCAGACTGGTCCTGCAGCGAGAGCATCTGCGCGTTGAATTGATACGCGCGGGCCGCCTCGATCATCGTGACCAGCTCCTTGATCGGCTCGACGCCGGAGTTTTCCATGACCCCCGAATACACCTTGGCTGCCGACGGGCTGAGCTCGATGTTGTCGGCAGAGAAGCGCCCGGCGCCGGCCTTCCGCAAGGTCTGGTAGTTTGTGACGTCCACTAGCGCCAACTGGCCAACGTGCAGTTTGTTCTGCTTAATGCGCCCGTCTTCGTCGATCGTGATTTGGCCGCCGCGCGGGTTCAAGCGGATGGGCTGCCCGGCGCGACCAAGAATGGCAGCGCCGTCCACAGCCGACACGAGCCAGCCATCGGCGTCCATGACCATCCGCCCGTCGCGGGTGAGATACTCGCGGCCGTTTGCGGCTACAAGCAGAAAGCCCGGTCCTGTGAGCGCAACGTCGAGGGGGTTGTCCGTCCTGATGAACGCCCCTTCGGTAAAGTCGGTTTGGGTTTGAGCGAGCCACACGCCGCCCGAGAGAGCTTCCATCAGATCGTTGGTGGGTCCGTGACGCCGACCCGCTTCGCTCGCACGCAGCCGCTCGGCGAACGTAGCGATTTCGCGTTTGAACCCGACCGTCTCCGCGTTGGCCAGGTTGTTCGCCAGCACGTCTTGCCGGTACTCGTTGACCATCATTCCCGCCGCGGATTGGTACAGCCCGTAGATCATGACGGCCCCTCCCTCCTTCCGCGGCAGCGGCCGGGTTTCGCGCTGCATCCGTTGCGTCGTCGAAACTCACGCATGGACCGCCGCAACGCCTCCGCGAGCACCCGCCGCCCCATCTCGCGCCAGTCCGTTGGCGGATCGTCTGCATCGAAGCACGTCGTGTCGGGAATCAGGTTGGGGAACAAGGCCTTTCGCAAGGCGGTCTGCTTGGCGTTTTTTCGCTTGCGCTGGCGCACCGTGAAACTCCGTGCCCGCGTCAGACCGTCTCGACCCAAGCCGACGCCGGCGCCGCTTGGTGCGGCCGGGCCGGAAGTCTGCGGCTCCATGCACCTCCCGATGCGGGCGATGCAATGGGCGCGCCGATCACTGAGCAGATCGTGTGCCAACCCACCGATACGGCAGCGCGCCGGCCACTCGTGCGATCGCTAAGTGCCTCACGCGAAACGGTTTGATCCAGCCGGATCGTTTCCACCGCAGACGCGCGGGCCACGAAACATTGCTCGCAACGCGGTAACTGTTGCGCCGAGCCGGCAAGCTATGCACGCACAGCGGTGTGGATCTTGGCTGGTGGGTTTCTCATCGCTCTGCGAAGAACGCCTTTTTGTACTTCAAGTCAGTCGCAAAGACTTTCTTGCGATGTCGTGACGCCAAGAAGTGCGCTGCTGTGACATTGGAGCCGTCACGCCGGCCCCGCTGACTTTGATCCCTCGGCACGCTGAAGCCCTCGTCGTCGAGCTGGGGCTGTGCTGCTTTTGCACACTACCCGCCCGCTATAGGCGGCGGGTCGTCGTCGCCCCCCGAGCCGCTGAAAAGCATGTTGTGAGGTGCGTCGCCGTGGTCGTGACCGGCATCGTCGTCAAGAAAGCGGCCTCCGGCGCTACGGTGGTAGCCAGCTTTCTCGGACGTCATCGTCGCTACGTGTCCGTCGACGAAGGCGAAGTTCGCCTGGCTGTTGTGGCGATCCGCCGGCCCGCTGCGCCGACCGCCGTCACAGCGATCGCATTCGGCGGTTAGGCGCGGCGGGTCGAGCATGTAGCCGTGGTTGCCTTCCGCCGCCGGTTCCGCGGAGCCATCGGGTCGGTTCGGGTTGCGTTCTGCTGCTGGAAACTCTGCGGAAGTGCCAAGCGAGTCGGCCGCCACGACTGTCCGCGCCGCCAGCAGGTAGTCGGTCTTGACGGGGAAGTTGCGGAATCGGCCGGATCCGTCGGTGGTGAGGCGGGCATTACCGAGGAACTGGTAGTTGTAGCCGTACGAGGTGTTTCGCTCGCTGGTCCACTCGGAAACCTCCTGGCAGATCAGCAAGCGGTTCTCGATGTTTTGGTGGATGTTCTCGGCAGTCGGAAAGTCGAAGGCGTAAATCTCAACCGCTGCGCCCAGACTTACCAGCCAACGGGGGCGGTACTTCAGGCCGTTTCCAACGTAGTAGACGTTGTTGCCTGGAAGCGTGGCCGGACGCGCCGCAACGCAGACGTCCCGGTTGTCCTGTGCGTAAATCGTCCACCCGGTGCCAATCTGCCGTAAGTTCGTGGCACACATCGTCGTTCGGGCGGTCTGCCGGGCCCGCGCCAGCGAAGGTAACAGGATCGCAATGAGCGTCGCGATGATCGCCACCACGACGAGCAGCTCGATTAACGTGAACGCGCCCCTCTTTTCGCGCATGTCCCACCTCCGCGTAAGAAGTCTGCCGGCAAACTGCTAGAAGAATCGATCGCACGGTTTATATACCTATCAGCGGTATGCCATGTCAAGCGGCGGCCGCCCAAAGCTCCCGGCACGCCTCCGGCCAGCGGTCGCCGACAGCGCCTCGCCCATCCCTTCAACGTGCGATTACGGTGTCACCAAGCCGAGGCGGCGAGTCCACCAGTTCGCCCACGAATTCCGCGACAACGAGCTCGCTGCCGGTAAAGCGTTTAGTCACACGAAGTTGCGCGATCGACCGCCCGTCGCGACGAACTTCCACGACCATGGCGACGTACGCCCGCGGCAGCTCCAGCGTCGCCAGACGTTGCGTGGCGTCGAAAACGCGCACAACTCCCTGGGCAGGCGGCAAGGCCTCGATCTCTCGTGCGCGTTCCAGCGCTGCCGCCAGTATCCCACCTTCCCACGCGGGCGCGGTATTGTAGAACTGTTCAAGCACCGGCCGGCCGACCGGCGAGTCGAACACGGTGAGTGCCACTGCCGCCGCCAGCGCCACGGAACGGTCGTTGTCCCGCAACAAGCCAACCAGCACGGGTTCGGCGACCTCCAGCCGCATCGACCGCAGGGCCTCGACCACGCGTCGGCGTTGCCGTTGGCTCGCCTGCTGCAAGAATGCCCGCCAGTCGGCCGCCGTGAGAACCGAGTATTCTTCGAGATATGCCGGCGTGTGCCGATAGTAGATTTCGAGCGTCAGCACGCACAGCGCCGTGCTGTACACCCGGCTGCCCTGCCGACCCCACTTGCCCCAGTTCGGACCGAACGGCGGCCAACTGCCGTACGCGTGCGGCTTGTGACCCGCCGCTGGCTTGCCGCGATTCTGCAACGTGAGAAGGGCGTCGAGCAGGTGCGCGTTCCAGCGCTCCCAGCGCTCCCCGCCGGCTTGAAACATGGCGATCGTGCCGTAATACCAGTAGTAGTAGCCGTGTAACTGGGTCGGATCACCACCCTGGAGCAGCGAGAGCGACGGAAACTGCTGTGACAGCAGCGCCTGTTGCCGGCGAGCCAGAGCGCTGTCAAAACGCCAGCCGAGTAACTGTTCAGAGGTCAGACCCGCGGCGATCATCGCGGGGCCATGCCGGTAGACCGGCTGAAGCGTCGCTTCATCAATCTTGAATCCGATGCCCGCGTCAGAGTAGCGGACGCGACCATCCGGCTCGGCGGCGCGCTCGAAGTGCAATGCCGCGTTGACCAACACGCGCCGCGGGACATGAATACGAGCCGCCACGCAGGCGTACAGCGCTTGAACTGCCCAGGCGGTTATCGAGGTGTCGTTGCGGCCGCTGTCGGCACGTGGCAGATAGTCCCAGCCGCCGAGTTCCTGCTGGCTCAGCACGAGGCGGGTGACCGCTCGCTTGAGTGGTGCGACCACGCGCGGTTCGTGTGTCAGGGCGTGGTACTCGGCCAGCGCGAAGGTTGCCAGCGTGTCGTTGTAGCCGGCCATCCTCTCATCGTTGCCGAAGCCCCCGTGGCGCATTTGAGCTCGGAGCAGCGCGTGGACGGCTTGACCGACGGCGTCCTGGTACGGGCCTTCACGGTCGGTGTACCCGGCTCCGAGAAAAGCGAGCAGCGCCAGGCCCGTCAGTCCGGAACGGATGGAGTAGCCCTTCGCTCGCACTGCCGTGCCCGGGCAGCGATCGTCGCGGGGGCAATGCCGTCCGAATTCGAAACGATCCCACGTCCCGTCCCGGTCCTGATGCGCT
>JBHHZX010000109.1:0-10657 GCA_046758265.1 Phycisphaerae bacterium | reverse complement strand
GACTTCCGCCCCACGCGTGGAGAAACCCAGGTGAGCGTACGGCGTGTTCCCTCCTGCTTCGCAGTTCCGCTGTTCGGCGCGATCGCCGCTTCGGTCGCCACTGCGCAGCATGACGGCGCCGGCGGGCCGTTCGGCGTGGCGATCGACGCCGCTCGTGAACGCGTCGTGAAAATCTACGGCGGCGGGTTCGGGCGTGAGCGCGGCTATGGCAGCGGCGTGATTGTCTCCGCTGACGGGCGGATCGTCACGACGCTTTCGGTCCTGCTCGAAAGCCCGGCACTGCGCGCGGTGCTCCCCGATGGCGGGCGTTTTCCGGCACAGGTGATCAAGCGCGACGAGGTGCGGCAACTCGCCCTGCTGCAAATCGAAGCCGACAACCTGCCGTTCTTTGAGCCGGCCGGCAGCGGGCATCTCCGGCCGGGCGACTGGGTCATCGCGGCCGCCAACCCGTTCAAAGTTGCCGACGGTCCGGAGCCGGTGTCCGTCGCGGTGGGAGTGTTCTCCGGGTATGGCGAGCTTTTCGCGCGACGCCGCGCGCAGGACTTCGTTTATGAGGGCCCGGTGCTGATTACCGACATCATCGTCACCACGCCCGGCTCCGCCGGCGGGGCGCTGGTTGACGCTGAGGGTCGGCTCGTCGGGGTGATTGGCAAGGCGGTCATCAGCAAACGGACGAACACCTGGGCGAATTACGCGCTGCCGGTCGAGCAGGTCGCCGCGTTCCTGAGCGACACAACCGCGACAAGAGCAGCGGATCTGGCTGCCGGCAACGAAGCGTCCAGCAGCCGCAGGCGTCCCGACCTGGGTATTCGCCTCTTCGACGTGGGCGGCCGCGCGCGACCGGCGTATGTCGAGCGCGTCCGGCGGGGCTCGCCTGCCTGGCAGGTTGGCATTCGCCCGAACGACCTGATCCTTTCGCTGGGCGGGGAACTGATCAGTACCTGTGAGGACTTTTACAAAGCACGCGCAGGCCTTCGGGTCGGTGAGCCAACGGCGGTCGTCATCAAGCGCGGCAACGAGCTGAAGACGGTGGAGCTTACGGTAAGGGGGCGCGAGCAATGAAAGCACCCGGCAACCGCAGCGCACACCCTGATTTCGGATTTTGGATCTCGGATTGATTGCTATGGCCCACACTTTCTTTCGCAATCTGCAAGGCGGAATCCGCAATCCGCAATCTGCAATCCACAATCCCTTCGTGCCTTCGCGCCTTCGTGCGTTTGCATTCGTCGGCCTGGTCGCATTTCCGGCCTTCTCATTTGCGCAGCGAGCCGAATCGCCCCCGCGTTCGACTACTACGCTCGCCAAACAGCAACAAGTGGTTTTCCAACACGCCGTCCGCGCCATCGCTCCGTCGATCGTCAGGATCGACACCATCGGCGGCGCGCAGCCCGTGCGGCGCGAGACGAGCGTACAGCAGCAACGCATTGCACCAGGCTTTCGGCAAGCCGACGGTCCGACCACCGGACTGATCTGGTCGCCCGACGGCTACATTCTCACCAGCAGCTTTAACTTTGCCCGCGACCCGGTGATCATCACCGTGATGCTTTCCGACGGCCGACGCTATGTCGCGCGGCTTATCGCCCGCGACCTACCCGCACGGCTGGCGTTGTTGAAGATTGACGCCGCCGACCTACCGGCGCCGCAGTGGGTCGATTCCGATCACCTATGCGCCGGCCAATGGGTCCTCGCGGCGGGTCTGGGCCACGGAACCGACGAGCCGGCGGTGTCGGTGGGTATTCTTAGTGCGCTGCGGCGGATGAGCGGGCAGGCTGTCCAGACGGACGCGAAGATCTCACCCGCCAACTACGGCGGCCCACTGTTTGACGTGGAAGGCCGGGTGATCGGCATCTGCGTTCCGATGGGGCCAGGTGAAGACGAGCTCGCGGGCGTCGAGTGGTATGACTCCGGCATCGGATTTGCGATTCACCACGACCACATCCGCCGCCGTGCTCCCCGCCTGCAACAGGGTCAGGACCTGCGTCGCGGACTGCTCGGCGTCTTCTTCGACCCGCACGAGCCGGTCGTCGCGCTAGGAGCGGGTGCCGGTGAGACCGGCGCGCCACCGACCGTGGAAGGTCTGCGGATCGTCGGCGAGGCGCGTGGCCCGGCTGCTGAGGTGGGCTTGAAGGCCGGCGACGTGGTCACCCACATCGATGATGAGCCAACGCCCCGCCTGGTCGATTTTCGCCGTGTGGTCGCCCACAAAGCGGCTGGCGACACGATCAAGGTCAGCTATCGACGCGGCGACCGGACGGCCGTGATCACCCTCCAGCTTGCCGCGGCGGAAGATTTTCGCCTGTCGCCCGCTTTGCAGCCAAGGTAGTACAATCCAACAGCCAGGGGGTAGCACCGGCGTCCCGCTGGTGGACTGGGTGGCACCGGCGTCTCGCCGGTGGACCGTCGATTATGCTGCTTGCATCGAAAGGATCGAGCCGGCGTGGAAGTGGCCCTCTTCGTCACCTGCCTGACCGACACTTACTACCCGCGTGTCGGCGAGGCGGTGGTGCGCGTGCTGCGGCACTTCGGCTGCCAGGTCGAGTTTCCGCCCGAGCAAACCTGCTGCGGCCAGCCCGCGTTCAACAGCGGGTTTTGTGCCCAGGCCGCCGCCATCGCCCGGCGAATGCTCCGCATCTTCGAGCCGTACGAGACTGTGGTTACGCCATCGGCCTCCTGCGCGGCAATGGTCAGGTATCACTTTCCTGAACTGCTCTCCGCCGATCCAGTTGAGCGTGCCGCGGCACAGCGCCTGGCCGCGCGGACGCACGAGTTCGCGGCGTTTCTGACGAGCCAACTCGACGTCGATATCGGCCGGCACTTGAGATTTGCCGAGCCGATCACGTTTCACTATCCCTGCCACGCGCGCGGGATCTACTCACTGGAGGAACTGACCGGCTGGCTCGCCAAGGGACAAACCGTTGACCTCCGCACGCCCGAACACGCGGACCTTTGCTGCGGCTTCGGTGGGGCGTTCGCCGTCGAATACCCCGAGATCAGCGGCGCCATGCTCACCGACAAGCTCGAGCAGCTTGTCGCCACCGGTGCCAGACTCGTCATTTGCAGCGAAGGCGGCTGCGCACTGCATATCAGCGGCGGTGCCCATCGCCGTGGCGTGCCGTTGCGTCTCAAACATCTGGCCGAGTGTCTGGCCGAGTCATTGGGGTTGATGGAGCCCGCGGCGTGAACCCGAAGAGCGAATTCCGCCGACGCGTCGCTGCCGGCTTGCGTGACAAGCGCGTCGTACAAGCCGTGCGTCTTGCGACGCTGCACAAGGTCGAAGCGCGCAAAGACTCGTTGGCGCAACTCCGCGACCCCGAGGCGCTGCGTGAGCTCGCGGCCCAAATCAAGCAGCACACGCTCGAAAACCTGCCCCGCTATCTCGAGCAGTTCGTGGCAGCGGCCGAGCGCAGCGGGGCGCGTCTGTACTTCGCTGCCGACGGGCGGGCGGCACGCCAGATCATTTGTGAGATCGCCGACCGCAGCGGCTCGAAGCTGGCGGTCAAGTCCAAGAGCATGACCACCGAAGAAGTCCACCTCAACGACGCCCTCCAGTCCGGCGGTGTGCGGATTGTCGAGACCGACCTCGGCGAATTCATTGTTCAGATCGACCACGATCGGCCCAGCCACATCGTGACGCCGATCATTCACAAAGATCGGCGGCAAATCGCGCGGGCGCTGGTTCGTGAGACTGGTTGCGAATACAGCGAGGATCCGACCGAACTGACCGCCATTGCCCGCAAGTACCTGCGCGACGTCTTCCGGCGCTGCGACCTCGGTATCAGCGGCGTGAACTTCGGGATTGCGGAAACCGGCACCATCTGCATCTGCACAAACGAAGGCAACGGCCGCCTGACGGTCACCCGCCCGCGCGTACACGTGGCACTTATGGGCATCGAAAAGCTTGTGCCCCGCCTACGCGACCTCTCCGTGCTGCTCAAGCTCCTGGCCCGCTCGAGCACGGGCCAGCCGCTCACGGTGTATACTACCCTGATCACCGGCCCGAAGCGGCCGCGCGATCCCGACGGCCCGGAGGAAGTGCACATCGTCCTGCTCGACAACGGCCGCTCCGAAATCCTCGCCGGCCCCTTCGCCGAGGTGCTCCGCTGCATCCGCTGTGGGGCGTGTCTCAATGCTTGTCCGGTGTTCCGGAACATCGGCGGCCACGCCTACGGCAGCGTATATCCCGGTCCGATCGGTAGCCTGGTGACGCCGCTTTTGCGTGGAATGACTCGGCACGCTGAACTGCCGCGCGCGTCGAGCCTGTGCGGCGCCTGTCAGGTCGCCTGTCCGGTGAAAATCGACATTCCGGCACTGCTCGTCAAGCTGCGTGAGCGAACGCGTGACCAACAGCCGTTATCCAAACGCGTCGGCATGACCGTCTGGAAGTGGATCATGCAATCGCCGGCGCTGCTCGGCTGGACGCAACGTTCGATGCGCTGGCTGCTACGTCCCGACGGTGACGGCTGGATCAGTCGGGGCCCTGGCCCGGCGGGCGAGTGGCTGAGGATTCACGATCTCCCGCCACTCCCGAAGAAGAGCTTCCGCCAGCGCTGGCGCGAGGGACTGGGTGATGAGAACTGAGAAGGCATCGCGTCCAAACGCTGCTGACGACAAGGCCCGACGTTTTGCCGTCGCTGGGTTTGTTGCCTCGCTCAAGCATCGCCTGCGCGACACCCTCGCCGAAACCGCGTTGCCCGAGCGACTCGAGGCCGTCGCACGCCAAGTGGAGCGTCGTGTAGCGGCTGGCGCCTCGTCGGCCGACGAACGCCTGGCGGAGCGCTTCACGCAGGCCGCAACCTCGATCGGGGCCAGAGTGCATCCGGCCACGATCGCCGACTGGCTGGACGTGGTTGCCGGACTATTGCCGGCGCTGCGCATCGGCTGCGTTGCGATACCACGCGCCGGGGACGGCTTTTTCGAGGCGGAACAGGTGGAGCAACTGAAGCAGCGGCTCGCGGCCGACGGCATTACCGCGAGGAGCGAAACCGATGACGAAACGCTCTTTTCGGCTGAGGCGGCGATCACCGGCGTCGTGGCGGCAGTTGCTGAGACCGGCACACTCGTCTGCGAATCGCAGCCCACTGTGGCCCGCGGGTCTTCGCTGATCCCACCGGTACACATTGCCGTAGTTACGCACTCGCAATTGCTTCCCGATCTGTGCGACTGTTTCGATGCGCTTAGCGAGCGCTCCGAGCTGCCCGCCAACGTCAGCCTCATCAGCGGACCGAGCAAGACGGCCGACATAGAGGGTGTGCTCGTTACGGGTGTACACGGGCCCGGAGACGTGCAGGTGGTGCTGGTGCGTGAAGGTTAGCCCAAGGCGCGCGCGGCACAACCTGCCCGCAGCAGGCCGCCTTCCGTCATCGAACGCCGAGAACGTCGCGGAGCCGATAATGCCTGCGGTTCGTGGAGCTACTGGGCATCCCTTAATGGCCACGCGACGTGACTTCACCGCCACCGGCGGGCCGTCCCCTCAACAATTTGTTGATCGTGAACTCGGCCCCTGCTAATGTGTAGTGTAGTCTGTCTTCCGGGTTCGAACGGGGGCCGCGCGAGTGCGATAGGCCGGCGCAGCTACGGACGGGAGAAGCGCGTTGCAACTGGTTTCGGGCCACGCTCTCGGGGTGCTGATTGCTGTCACGATCCTATCGACGGCCGGCGTCCAGGCGCAGCCGGGAGAGGATTGCAACAACGACGGCATCCCGGACGACGTCCTCGGTCTGGGGCGGCTGTTCCGCGACACTTTTCTGCAACCCAGGCTCGACTCGAGCAAATGGGCGGTAGTTTCCGGCGCCACGGTGGACAACGTGGGCATCAACGAACCCACCGAGCCATACTCGTTGCGGCTGGACGGCTTCTGCACCGGCGGCGATTCTGTGGAATCCGTCGCCATCGACCTTTCCAACGCCACCGACGCCGTCCTGACATATTCCTGGCAGCGTACCGGCGGCGGTGAGCAGCCGGATGCCGGGGACGACCTGTTCATCGAGTTTTCAGATGCAGCGGGAACATGGATCATCTTGGCCCAACACCCCGGCGATGGACCCGCGATGACAACCTATGAGGAACAGAGTATCGCCCTGCCGCCGGAGGCGTATCACGCCAACTTCGTGTTGCGAATCAGGAACCTCGCCACCACCGGTTATTTCGATGACTGGTTCGTGGACGATATTTTCATTACCGACGGCGTTCCGGACTGCAACCACAACGGTATTCCCGACGATTGCGACATAATGGACGGCACCAGCCTGGACTGCAACGCCAATGGTATTCCCGACGAATGCGACCTTGACGAAGGAATCAGCGCGGATTGTAACGACAACAATGTGCCGGACGAGTGCGATATCGTTGACGGCACCAGTATCGACAGCAACGGTGATCACATTCCGGATGAGTGCCAGGATTGTAACGGCAACGGCGTGCTCGATCCGAACGATATCGCCAACGGCACGAGCGAAGACTGCAACGCGAACGGCGTGCCTGACGAATGCGACCTTGCAGACGGTACCAGCGAAGACTGCAACGGGGACGGCGTGCCCGACGACTGTGAAATGGCTCCGCGGACCTATCAGGTTGATGATGGTCGCCACGAGACTCTGATCGGGGCCGCTGGCGGCGGCGACTTCATTTGGCTCAATCAGTTCACCGTACAACCGGGGGGCGAGGAAATCGCGGCGCTGGCCCTCACCTGGGGCCGCGTCCCGGTCGGGCTGCCGACCACGATCGCGATTTGGACCGATCCGGACGACGACGGCGATCCGACCAACGCCATCCTAGTGCAGACAGTGGGTCCGGTGCCCGTCGCCAATCCGGAGACGGACGTGTTCACGGTAGTGCCGGTGCCGCTCACCTATGTGGGCGAGATTGGAGACGTTTTCTTTGTGGGCGCGCATTTGACGCACGAACCGGGCCAAAACCCGGCTCCACTTGATCAGGACTCGCCGTCACACGAGCGCAGTTGGCTGGCGATTGGTGATAACCTTGCTGACCTGTCGGCCAATCCGACACCGCCGACGCTCATCGACCGGTTGGGCTTTCCCGGCAACTGGCTGCTCCGCTGTCAATCCCCCCCTGAAGACTGCAACGCCAACGGAGTCCTGGATGAATGTGACATCGCGGCCGGCGCGTCGCACGACAACAACTTGAGCAGCATCCCGGATGAGTGTGAATTGGGTTCCGCCACGGATGTAACGCTGGTGCCCGACGCCAACTGCTACAACGTCAACGATACCGTTACCATCGAGATCTGGATGAACTACGCCGTGGAAGTGATCGTCGGCGGGCAGTTCTCCCTCCAGTACGACGATACAAAGCTGCACTTGGTCAGTGTCGAGCCGGCCAGCGCCCCCTCGCCATTCACCGACGAGATCTACGAGTGCTCGATCGTCGCCGGCGAGCCTTTGCCCCAATGCAATGCGACGGCAGGACTGATCGACTACGCCGTCGGTGTCCCGCCCTCCACCCCGGGGACCACCGGCAGCGCGCAGATGGTGGTGATTACCTTTACCGCCGCGGAGCAGATTTGCGCGGAGCAGGATCTGGTGACTTGGTGGTCGGACGGGCTGCCGATCCGGTTGGGCACCGCCGACAGCACGTCAGTTTATCCGCTGCTGGTCAACTTGGACGTGATTGACGACACGCCGCCGACGTTGTCGGTACCCCCCGACATCGGTGTCGCCGTCGAAGCAGAGTCCTGTGCAGCCACGCTTGACCCGGGCTTTGCGACGGCGACGGACGATTGCACCGCCGCGGCGGACATCATCATCTCTTGGGTCCGCAGTGACGCCAAGCCGAGCCTGACTGATCCGTACGAGGTTGCCGATTCACCGATTACCATCACGTGGCAGGCGGAAGATGGATGTGGCAACGTGTCAACCGACGTCACGACGATCACGGTGGTCTTGTGGGGGGACCTCGACTACGACAGCGACATCGATCTGGCCGATCTGGCGCAGCTCCTTTCCAACTACGGCGTGACCGCCGGCGCCAGCTACGAAGACGGCGACCTTGACTACGACGAGGACGTCGATCTGTCGGACCTTGCCGCCCTGCTCGCCGCGTACGGGACAACGTGCCGGTAACCGCGGTATGTTACAGAACTGGTTCGCACACGTCGTAGCACCGCTTTTCAGCCGGTGAAGCCAGTGCTTGCAGACGTGTACCCCGTCATGACCAGCTTCTAATAGCGGCGGAGAACCCCGACGACGATGCCCTGAATCTGAACGTTTTTGGTGATAATCGGCTCGTACGCTGGGTTGGCCGCCTCCAAACGAATGCCCCGCGGCGTACGATAAAAGCGCTTGAGCGTCGCCTCCTCGCCCTTGATTAACGCGACAACGGTTTCTCCGTCGCGGGCCGTCTCGCGCTTCTCGACGATCACATAGTCGCCATCGGCGATATTGTCATCGATCATGCTGTCGCCGCGCACACGCAGCACGAAATTTCCATGCGGGGACACGAACATCTCTTCGAGATCAACGACTTCCTGATCTTCGATGGCTTCGATGGGCAAGCCGGCGGCAATCGTGCCGACCAGCGGCAAACGCGTGGACCGCTCGTCCGCGAAAGCGATGTTGTGGCTAAGTCGTAAAGAGCGTGCCTTGTGTTTCGAACGCCGCAGATAGCCTTTTCGTTGCAGGGCGGCGATGTGTTCGAACACGGTGACCTTGCTCACGCCGAACTCGTCGCCGAGCTCCTGCATCGTCGGCGCGTACCCGCGGGCATGGATGAAATCCCGGATGAAGGTCAGGACGCGCAGTTGTTTGGGTGTCAGCGGTGGCGGCGTTCTCCTGGGCAGTTTCGCACGCGGCATCCGTCCATTCCTCCAGCAGATAGGCACTCAGTGAGCCATAGACTACAAGCGGCAGAGGCCCGCATCGCCGGGACGCCTGCCAGACCGGGATGTCCGATGCTCCGACGGGGCCCTCCATGGGGACCTTGATATTCAACGCACGGTAGCGGTCCCCGAGCTTTTTGGCCAGTGCGACCACCTGGTCGTCGCTGAGAGGCGAAGTTTCCAGGTCCAGCAACCCCGGGCCCGCGTCGCGCACCTCCTGGCGGAAAAGCCCGCCCGGCCCGAACACACACAGGGCACGTCCGTCGTGAAATTGATCCGCGGACACCACGCACTCCTTTGCGCCTACGGTCATGCGAATCCGCTGCGACCATCCCGGCCGCCATTGTCCGAATACTAACCTAACATCTGCGGCCAGTCAAGTGCGCGAGGGATTTTTTTCAGCCCACGCGCTTCTAGATGTTGGTGTCAGTGGCCAGCGCGAACCCCATCCGTTGGGCGCATACCCCAGCGGCGCTGCCGAACTCCTTTGGGAATAGCAGGTTAGATCGGATCGGCGGATTCGGGTGATGTTTGGGCACCGCCACGGTAGCTCGTGCCGCGCCAGGTCGTGGTCGCTGCACCACCGAGGCGACGCATCGCGTTCAGCGTCATTCCCAGGCAGAGGGCGGCGCCCAGGGGGTAAGTCAGTGCCCAGGGCCGCCTGTTGCCCGTCACGTGATAGAACCGCCATAGAACCGATTGCTGCGCGGCGATCGCGAACCCCGCCGCTGCGGTCAGCCACGGCCCAGCGGCACCGATGAACGGCGACGCGAGGAGCGTGACGTATGGTGAAAGGCTGAAGATCGACAGCATCAGGAAGCTGACCAGCAGGCGGGGGAGCGTGCCAAAGCAGCCGTAGAAGATGCGGCTCCAGCCACGCCAAGTCTGCTTGAGGCCGACGTACATCCGCACCCGGTACAGATTGCCGCCGCGGATCACACGCAGGCGCAGCCCGGCCGCTTTTACCAGCCGCGCCATGTGCATGTCCTCGTTGAGCGTCGCCTTGACCGGTTCATGGCCGCCGATGGCGTCGTACGTCTTACGCGGCATCAGCATGAATGCGCCGTTGGCGTACGCGCGAGACGAGCGCGGGCTGTTCACTTTGTGCGGCGGGAACCAGAAGACCATGATCGCGCCGGCGACGGGCTGCACGACCCGTTCCCAGAACGTCCCGGCCTCCAGCCGCGGCAATACGGACAGAAAATCGACCTTCTCGCGCAGGGCGTAGCGTACTGCCGCTGTCAGTAGGTGCGGCGAGTCGTACGCGCAATCGGCATCGGAGAAGCAAAGCCACTCGCCGGCGGCGCGCTCAAGGCCCTCGCGCATGGCGTTGTTTTTGCCGAACCAAGCGGGCCGCAACTCTTTGACATGGCCGGACGTTATGCGTTCGTCGCGCGCGGCGAACGCTTCGATGATTTCGCCGGTGCGATCGGCGCTACGGTCGTCGACCACGATGAGTTGCAGTTTCGGGTAGTCCTGCGCGAGCAAGCCTTGGATGCAGCGGCCGATGTTCTTTTCCTCATCCTTGGCGGCGACCAGCATGGACAGACTGGGCAGCGCAGCATCGCCAGCGCCGGCCTCGTCGGGCCGCAACACCGGTTCGCTTCGGCCTCGGTTGAGATCGATGTGCCGTTTCAGCCAGACCAAACCAATCAGGCAGGTAACCCAAAACCAGACTGTCACGGCCCCGCACTCAAACGGGGGGCCGAACGTGGCAACCAGCACGGTTGTCAATCTCCCGAGGATCTCAGGTAGGGAAGCCTAGCGAACGAGAGTTGCCGCGGCAAACGGACTCGGATTGGGGGCGGGCGGCGGGGGCAACGG
>JBHHZX010000108.1:0-10736 GCA_046758265.1 Phycisphaerae bacterium | reverse complement strand
TCGCGTGGCCCCGCTGGTCTCGCCTGTTGATATTCACATGGCCGCGCTGCGCTTAGCCATGGCACCCGAGCCAAGGCACCCCAGCCAAACCCGTCGCCCGCGCGCCTGTTTCTTCTACGACGCGTCGTCGGTTGGGGGCTGCAATTCCGGCTGCTTGATTTCCGGCAAGGCGTCGCGCTGCCGGGCGCCGGGAAGGATCGTGAGGAAATCCGGCCGCAGGATGCCGCCGGACATGATCGTGCGGACGGCGTCCTCGACGCTCCAGTCGAGCTCGACGAGGTCCCGGCGTTTGAGGATCTGGAGGTAGCCGGTGGTGGGGTTCGGCGTGGTGGGGATGAAGACCGCGGCCAGTTCTTCGCCGGTTACCGAGTCGTGAAATATGGCGGTGATGAAACCTACGGCCCGCATTTTTTCCTGAGGGAAGGGGACGAGGGCGGCGCGTTGAAATTCCTTCGACTGCTCGCCGGCGAAAGTCGCCAGGATTTGTTTCGTCGATCGGTAGACGATCTTGACAAGCGGGACCTTGTCGAGAGCGCTCTCAAATGTGTTGATGACGCGCCGACCGACCAAATTGGCGGCAAAGAGCCCAACGGCGTAGAGTATGATGATTGTCAGGAAAACCGAGACGATCGCAGTGCCCCATTGGACCGTCTCGGGAAGCATGTCGAAGAAGTCCTGCATATCGGGGGGATGTCCCAGGCGGAATTCAAGGAAGTCCAGCTTCTCGGTGACGGGTATCTTCTCGATGCCGGGATCGAGGAAGTCCGGGTCCACATCGGGCCAGGAGTTATAGCCGGTCGGCTTGGCCACTTGCCACTGGTTCAGCAAGCCGGCTCCCAGCGGGCTGCGAAGATAGGCTTCGACGACCCATAGCGACGAATCGCGCATCGCGCCGAAGACGAACTTGATCAGCAGAATCGTGACCCAGATCGGCAGAACGACCAGCAGACCGGCGGTGATGCGCGTGCGCAGCAGCGCCCTAAACGTGGCGGCGACACGGCTCTTGCGTGGCCGGGCACGGGTTGCCGATTCCTGCTCCGGCATGCGGGTGATCTCCGTCGGACGCCATCGTCGTGGCCGTGCGAAGGCCTTTCATTGACACGATACAGCGCCGCAGGTCGACTTCAAAGTGGGCGTGGTTCGAACGGTCGGTCTCGTGGCTCGATCAGTCCTACCGCAGCCGCGGCATCTCCCCGCTGTCGAGGCGGCTGAAGTAGTTCTTGGCCGCCCGGATCACCGCCGGCGAGAGAATCAGCACCGCCGGCAGGTTGCACAGCACCATCAGTCCGGTGGTGGCGTCGGAGAAGTCATAGACGGTGCTGAACTTCTGGAGCACCATGCCCAGGAACACGAAGATGACGAACACGAACTTGTAGGGCAGGATCGCCTGCGGGCCGAGCAGGTACTCGGCACCCTTCTCGCCGTAGTAGCTCCAACTGATCATCGTGCTGAACGCGAACAGGCAGACGCCGAGCGTGACGATGTACTTGCCGAAGCCGAAGATGGTGGTGTCGAAGGCGAAGGCGGTCAGGTCGGCGCCCGCCATCGCCAGGTGCACGGGCTGGCCTTCACTGATGTTGGCGATTTTGTCGCGGTCATCCTCTGCGACCTTTGTCAGGTCGAGCGCCACCGTTTGCAGGCTGGCCCAGCCTTGCCATGTTTCATCCTGTTGGAGGTCCGAAATCTCCACGTCCAGCGTGTCGAGTTTGTCGCTGTCGCCGCGCTCCACATATATGGTCAGCTTTCGTTCCTCGCCCGGTTGCACCCGATCCACGTAGAGCGCGTCCATCGCCTGCGGAAGCTCTCCGCCACACTGCACAACCACTGCGTTTGCGCTGATCGAGGCGACGGTTCCGACCGGGGGGCGGTTCCACGCGCCGCTCATCAGCAGGACCATGGCGCTCATCGTGCAGATGATGATCGTGTCAACAAACGGGCCAATGCCGGCAACGACACCTTCGCGGATCGGTTCCTCGGTTCGGGCGGCGGCGTGGGCCATCGCCGCCGAGCCCTCGCCGGCCTCGTTCGAGAAACACGCCCGTCTCAGTCCCTGCTTGAAGGCGATCCAAACCGTGGCGCCGGCGAATCCGCCGGCTTCGGCGGCCGGGGTGAAGGCGTCCTTGAAGATCAGTCCCAGGTAGTACGGGATATCAACGGCGTTCGTGACGATCACGTATAGCGCGCCCAGGACATAGACGACGCACATGAATGGAACCAGCTTCGCCGCCACTTGTCCGATCCGCTTGATGCCGCCGATGATCACCAGCGCGACCAGCGCCGCAACGACCGTTGCCGAGAGGAGCTCAGGGACGTTGAAGTAGGATTTGAGTGTATTCGACACGTTCCAGCCCTGGAACATGTTCCCGCCGCCGAACGAATTAAGCATCGTCGAAATCGCGAACAGGACCGCCAGGACTTTGAAGAGGACCCAGGCGGGATTCTTGCGCGAGCGCAGCGGCTCAACCAGCGCCTTCTGGATGTACCACATCGGACCGCCGCGGACTTCGCCGCGGGCGCGCGGCTTGGCGCCGGGCTCTGGTGGAGCTTCGCCCTCGTATTCAAGCGTGCGCTCCTCGGCGTCCTTCTCGGTCAAGGCCGGTGCACTGGGGTCGGGCACGTCACGCACGTCGCGGAACATGACGGCGAGCGAGCACTCCATGAACTTGAGCGCCATGCCGAACACGCCCACGACCCACATCCAGAACACGGCCCCGGGCCCGCCGAGCGAGACGGCGACGGCGACGCCGGCGATGTTGCCCAGGCCGACGGTCGCGGACAGCGCGGCACAGAGGGCCTGGAAGTGGTTGATGTGCCCGGTATCTTCGGGCCGATCGTAATGGCCGCGGATGCAGGCGTAGCCGTGCGTGAGGATCCGCCACTGCACGAACTTGGAGGCCAGCGAGAAGATCAGCCCGCATCCGAGCAGGAGCAGGAACAAGGGCACGGCCCAGATCCAGTTGACGAACTGACCGGCGAGCTCCTCAAGGCTGAGCATGACGGCTCCACGTGAAAAGCGAGTTGAAAGTTTCAGCGGAACATACAAAGGTTCCGCTGGTTCGGCAACCGTTGCTCGCATCCCGCGCGACCGTTAGAATCCGCGCCCGAGCGAATCTGGCGCGGCAATCACTCTTCCTAGCCGCAGATCACGAGTCCTGCGGGCGTCTCAAACGGACGGGAGCCGACCGCTGCGGAGCGCGAAGCCGTTGGAACGTCCGAAGAAGGAAAACTGGGGATCGAAGTTCGGCGTCGTGCTGGCTGTCTCCGGATCGGCGGTCGGGCTTGGAAACTTCCTCCGCTTCCCGGGCACCGCCGTCAACAACGGCGGCGGGGCGTTCATGATCCCCTACATCATCAGCCTGATCGTGCTGGGCATTCCGATCGCCTGGTGCGAGTGGACGATCGGCCGGCTCGGCGGGCACCGCGGCCAGAACAACGGCCCGGGCATCATGTACGCCCTCTCGCGCAACGCGCTGGGCCGCATAACCGGCACGCTGACGCTCGTTATTCCCGTCGCCGTGTACATGTACTACGTGCTGCTCGAAGCGCTCTGTCTGCGCTACAGTTGGGAGTTTTTCAGTGGCGGGTTTTCGCGATTGTTTGCGGACGCGGCGAACAATGACACGAGTGTGACCGGAGCGGCGGTCGACTTTGCCGTGGAGGCGTTCGGTATCGGCGCGGATGGCGCCATGTATGGCACAGCGATGCTCTGGCTTGTGCTCGCCTGCTTCATGGTGAATTTCGTCATCATCTATCGCGGCGTGACCAGGGGCATCGAAAAATTCTGCATCGCGGCGATGCCACTGCTTATTCTGTGCGCACTGATCGTGCTCTTACGGGTGCTGACGCTGACCGAGGAAGTCGATGGCCGCACCATCGGACACGGCCTGGGGTTCATGTGGAACCCGGACTGGACGGCGCTGAAAAACCCGGAAGTGTGGCTGCGGGCCGCGGGGCAGATCTTTTTCAGCCTCAGCGTCGGTTTCGGCCTGATTCTGTGCTATTCCAGCTACCTGCGCCGAAACGACGACGTCGTGCTCACCTCGCTGACCGCGTCCAGCACGAACGAATTCTGTGAGGTAATCCTCGGCGGCCTGATCGTCGTGCCGGCGGCGATCCTCTTCCTCGGGCCGGGGAACACCCCTGACAGCACCTTCGCACTCGGTTTCTTCACCGTGCCCGCCGTGATGCACTACATGCCCGGCGGCGCGTTCTTCGGCGGCATGTGGTTCGGGCTGCTCTTTCTGGCGGCGGTGACCAGCTCGATCAGCATGCTCCAGCCGGCGATCGCGTTCCTGGAGGACGGGTTCGGCATGACGCGCAGGGTCAGTGTGACCGTCCTCGGCGTTGTCACGCTCTTCGGTGCCGGGCTGGTCATGTATTACAGCGAAAACGTCCAGGCGCTCGACTTCACCGACTTCTGGTGCGAGTTCATGATGATCCTCGCCGCGCTCGGGCAGGTGGTCATCTTCGGGTGGATCATCGGCGCGAAGAAGGGCGTCGAGGAGGCCAACCGCGGGGCCGATTTCAGAATCCCGGGTTTCATGCCCACGGTGATCCGCTACGTCACGCCGACCTTCCTGATCGTCGTGCTCGGCCTGTGGCTCTTCTACAACGCACCCACGCGACTCGACGGGATGAGCCCGGGGCTGCAAGGCGAGCGGGCGGCGCGCGGCGTATACGCTGAAAAGATCGGCGAGCAGTTCCCCGAGCTCGCCGACGACGAAGATGCTCTCGAGGCCAAGGTCGTCGCAATCCTGGGCGTTGCAGAAGGAGTTCCGGCGTCGCGGGACGGACTGCCGGGCTGGCTCCGCGGCCTGGATGCGGAAGCCGACAAAGCACGGGCCAGCGCGACGAAGAATGCCAACGTGGCGCGATTCGTGTTTCTCGGGGTGGTGCTGTTCTTCATCGGGGTTTTTGCGGTGAGCGACATCGCCTGCCGCGGTCGGATCAGACGGATGCTCGAAGCCGGGCAGGAGGCGTCGGCATGAGCCCGATCATGCTGCTGGCCAATGAGACCGAGTTGAAGAACCTGACCGGCCTGGGCATCGCACTGATGGTTGGCTGCGTCGGCTTCGTGCTGGCGTTGTGCGGCTTCTGCTTCTGGCGTTTGACGCGCTCGACCAACATAACCGCGCGTCATCACGTGCCGCTCGACATCGACACACACGACCGCAACGCGTGAGTCGTGGTTCCGGCGGTGGGGAAGAACGTCGCAGTCGGAGGTGCGACGCTACAAGTTCATCGCGGCGGTGGCAAGCGGGCGCATCCTTGTTATTCTGAATGTTGATGGCACCCAGCAGCGCCGCCGGCGCCGAGAGAGAATCGCCCCCGCCGATCCCCCACGTTCTGCACGTGGCCGACGCGGACGCCTTCGCGCGCTTCGGGCGCATGTTTCGCCAACTCGGATTGGCTCTCAGCGACGAAGGTGTGCGGGTCTCGCTCTTGACGGACGATGCCGAGGCCGCGGCCGAGCTCGACGGCACCCCGGTCGAGGATTATCTGTTTCAGCCGCTCGGCGGCTGGGGCGTGTGGCGACTGCCCGGGTTTTTGCGTCGGCAGTTTGACCCGCCCCCGGACGTTGTTCACCTGTGGGGCACCACTTGTCTGCGGTATCTGAGCGACTGGACGCGGGGCTGCCAGGCCAGCTTGCTGATCCACGCCACGTCGCTGCATGACGTGGAACGACTGAAACGTCGGGGCGTGCGCAGCAACGAATACCCGGTCGCAGGGTGTGACGAATACGGGGAATCGCTACGTGATCGCTACCCGACGCTCGCCGATTCGGTTCAGGTGCTCAAGCCGGCGCTGCTGCCGCCGGAGAAGGTGCCGGGCTTGGCGGTTCGCGGGAAAACCCTCGGGCTACTTTGGACCGGGCCCATCGACAAGCACTGCGGCCTGGAGGTACTGATCGAGGCCGTCGCCCGGCTGCGCCGGAAGGAGTTCGACCTGCAGGTGGCGTTGATCGGCCGCGGGCCGGCCACGCGGCACATCTGGCAGGAGATTCGGCGTCAGCGTGTGCCGGACTGTTTTTCGCTGATTGCCGAGCCCAAGCTGTGGGACCAGGCGATGGCGGGGGCGGACATCTGCGTGGTCCCGACCAGCCAGCACGATCTGGCGTTGGCCCCGCTACTGGCGATGGCGTTGGGGAAGGTGGTGGTCGCCTCGCGCGACCAGGTGGCCGACTGGTTTATCGAGCACGAGACCACGTTGCAGTTTACGCCTGGGTCGGCGGTCGAACTGGCGTATCACGTGACGCGGACCGCCGCCGCTCACCCCAACGTTCTGGCGGTGGCGCGGGGGGCCGTCGCATACGTTCATCAAAACCACGCGGTCACGCACCTCGCCAGCGAACTAGCAGGGTTGTACCACACGCTGCGACGGGAGACCGGCGGCGTTGCCTCTGCCAAGCCTGGGGGTGCGGTATGAGTGAGCGACCATGAACGTGGGCGGGGCCGTGGCAAGCGGCCGACTGATCAATCTGTTGGTTCCGGGAGGTGGGCTGATCCTCATTGGCAGCGAGACGATGGGGGTTCTCGTCGCGCTGTTGTTCACCGCCGCCGCGACCTTTGCGATCGCGGCTGTCCTGTTGTTCCCTGACGACGTGCTGCCGACCTGGCGCGGTTTGGGCATCGGGGTGGCCATCGGAACCTATCTTGGGGCGCAAATCCGCTATGCGCAAACCGTGCGCTCCCAGCGCGAGCAGGCCGCGGAGGAGCGGCGCCGGGTGGCGTTAGAGCACGCACGCCGCGCTCTGCTGGCCGGTCGGGTGGACGACGCTTGGCAGGCGCTTCAGCCGCTGGTCGAGCGGGCCGAAAGCGATCTGGTGCTGGCCTACCGGCTGGCGCAAGTGTTGACCGCGCGGGGGGATGTTGCCGGCGCGCGAGCCGCCTGGCGGCGCGTTCGCCGGCTCGATCGCCACCGGCTCTATCGTCAAGAGGTTGTGGAAAACAAGGGCGCCCTGCCCCGGTCTTGAAGGGGGTGACCGCGGGCGTGAATCAGCCGGGGGCCTTCCGGACTTGATCCTACGGAGCGGGCGGTCGATAGCAGTCAGCGGACAGCCCGCGCGCTTGATGGTCTCGTAGGCGTGAGCTACAATTCTTGTCGGGAGTGGGCCGGTAACGTATTGGCACCGGCGGGCAAGAACGGTTCCGGCTCAAGCCTCCCGAGGGCGGAGTGAAGTAGATATGTTTGAACGCTTTACGGACCGTGCGCGCAAGGTCATGGCCCTGGCCAACCAGGAGGCGCAGCGATTTAACCACGACTACATCGGGACCGAGCACATTCTGTTGGGCTTGGTGAAAGAAGGCTCCGGCGTCGGCGCGAACGTGCTGAAAAACCTCGGCGTGGACCTGCGTAAGGTGCGTCTCGAGGTCGAGAAGCTCGTCAAGAGCGGTCCCGAGATGGTCACGATGGGCAAGCTGCCGCAGACCCCCCGCGCCAAGCGCGTCATCGAGTACGCGATCGAGGAAGCCCGGAATCTGAATCACAATTATGTGGGCACCGAGCACCTGTTGCTCGGATTGCTGCGTGAGCAGGACGGGGTCGCCGCTCAGGTAATGATGGCCCTCGGGCTGAAGCTCGAAGACGTGCGCGAGGAGGTGCTCAACCTGCTCGGGGCCGGCGTCGAGCCCGAGGAGGGCCCCATGGCCGGCGGTCCGCCGGAAACCAGCGGCAAGAAGGCCGGCAAGAGCAAGACCCCCGCGCTCGATTCATTCGGCCGCGACCTGACCGAGTTGGCCCGCGACGGCAAGCTCGATCCGGTCATCGGGCGCGCGGACGAAATCGAGCGCGTCGTTACCGTCCTCTGCCGGCGACTGAAGAACAACCCCGTGTTGCTCGGGGAGGCCGGTGTCGGCAAGACCGCCATCGTCGAAGGCCTGGCGCAAAACATCATCAGACATCAGGTGCCCGAAATCCTGCATGGTCGCCGCATTGTCATCCTCGACCTGGCGATGATGGTCGCCGGCACCAAGTACCGCGGGCAGTTTGAAGAACGCATCAAGGCCGTCATGAACGAAGTCCGTCGGGCGCGCAATGTCATTCTGTTCATTGACGAGCTGCATACGCTGGTCGGTGCCGGGGGGGCCGAGGGCGCCATCGACGCGTCGAACGTACTCAAGCCGGCGCTCTCACGCGGCGAAATCCAGTGCATCGGTGCGACCACTTTCGACGAGTTCCGCAAGTACATCGAGAAGGACACGGCCCTGGCCCGCCGCTTCCAGCCGATCCACGTCGACGAACCGACGGCGGAAGAGACGTTGGCGATCCTTAAGGGTCTGCGCGACCGCTACGAAGCGCACCACCGGGTGCAGATCACCAATGAAGCGCTCAACAACGCGGTCGAGCTGTCGCACCGCTACATCAGCGGCCGCGTCTTGCCGGACAAGGCGATCGACGTGATCGACGAGGCCGGCGCCCGCATCCGCATCAAGAGCATGACCATGCCGCCGGACCTCGCGGACATCAAACGTGAGGTTGAGCGGCTGTCGGCAGAGAAGGATGAGGCCGTCAAAAACGCCGACTACGAGCGGGCCGCGGAGCTGCGCGACAAGTGCGAGACGCTGCGGATGAGGAAAGAAGAGATGCAGAAGGAGTGGCGGAACCGCTCCAAAGAAGTTGACGGCATCGTGGATGAGAACATCGTCGCCGAAGTGGTCAGCATGATGACCGGCATTCCGCTGACGCGGCTGGAGAAAGAGGAGGCCCAGCGGCTGCTCGAGCTGGAAGCCGAGTTGCACAAGACCGTCGTCAGCCAGAACGAGGCGATCAGCGCCATCGCCCGCAGCGTCCGCCGCAGCCGCAGCGGCCTGAAGGATCCCAACCGTCCGATGGGGTCGTTCATCTTCCTGGGTCCCTCCGGCGTGGGGAAGACGCTGCTGGCCAAGAGTCTGGCGGAGTTCCTGTTCGGCGACGAAGAGGCGTTGATCGTGATCGACATGTCGGAGTACATGGAGAAGCACAACGTCAGCCGGCTGATCGGGGCGCCGCCCGGCTACGTCGGCTACGAGGAAGGCGGCCAGCTCACGGAGCGCGTGCGGCGCCGCCCGTACGCGGTGGTGCTGCTCGACGAGATCGAGAAGGCCCACCAGGACGTCTTCAACATGCTGCTCCAGATCATGGAAGAGGGACGGCTGACCGACTCCTTCGGCCGCAACGTCGACTTCAAGAACATCATCATGATCATGACGAGCAACATCGGGGCGGACAAGATCATGAGCTCCGACCCGTTCGGCTTCGTGAAACGCGATGAGGAGGTCGGCTACGAGAAGATGAAGGACATGCTGGTCAACGAGCTCGAGCGCTACTTCCGGCCCGAGTTCATCAACCGGATCGACGAGGTGGTCGTCTTCCACAAGCTCACGCACGAAGACATGCTTAACATCCTCGAGCTCGAGGTGACGAAGGTCAGCAAACGGCTCGCGGAGCACGGCCTCAAGCTGCAACTGGCCGACGAGGCCAAAGAACTGCTGATCGAGCAGGGCACCGACGAGAAATTCGGCGCGCGTCCGCTGCGGCGGTGCATCTCGTCAATGGTCGAGGACCCCTTGAGCGAGAAGATCCTCCGCAGCGAGTTCGCCGGCAAGGGCATCATCCAGGTCTCGGTCGAGGAGGTCGAGGGCGAGGAGGACGAGAAGAAGCTGAAGTTCGAAGGCCTCGAAGCCCCACCTGAGTCTGAGGAGACGAAGGAAGAGGAAGAAGCCGTCGCCGGCACCGAGACGACCTAGCGCTCCGTCAATCGTCAATCGTCAATCGATGGTTGGGTAGCCCACCGCCTGTAGCCGGCGCCCCCCGTGGCGACCGCAGTATCCAATCTTGTAGCGGCCGACGTCTCGTCGGCCGTGTCCCCCATCCCACCCGCCGGCCCGGTACATGAAGTGGTGATAGCGCACGACTAGGTTCTTCGGCGGGCGCCCTACCGGGCGGCAACGCCGGCCTGGCAGCGGCAGGCGCCCTACCTTATGCTGCCTGTACGTTGACCAACAGCGGCTGCCGGAGCCTTTTCGTCAGCGGGGGTGTGACCTATGCAGCAAGGCCACTGCAACCAGGGTATGCTCGATTGCGGCTTGGTCCCCCCGACTCAGCCCAGGCGTCTCAAACGACTTGACCAGCCGGGTGCCATGGGCAGATCGAAGATCTGCCCGTGTCCGTAACATGTTCAGCACGGGCAAACCCGCCCTTGGCAGGCCTGCCCATGCCACCCGGGCCGTCCGAGCGCCGCAGCCCCGTCGGAGCCGACATGTGACGTACTACTGTCCTATCGTTCCGCGAGCATTAGCAGGCGCCCATGACCGAGGCACCACCGAGCCGGCCTTCTCCCTCACTCGCACGTCGTCCCGAAGACGCCCAACAGCAACGCCAAATCGGCCAAGTCTACGTCCCCGTCGCCGTCCAGGTCGCCGTCTGTGCACGGCGTAACCGTCATGCCATAGTGTGCCAGCAGGATTGACAGGTCGTCGAGGTCAATGTCGCCGTCGCCGTCGATGTCCCCCAGGCACCAGGGCGGCACCGCCAGCACGGCGGCCAAGGCATCGAGGTGCCTGGGCGGCGGCGGCAACGGGCAGTAGGGCCAGCCGAACCAGATATCGTACGCCGTGTTGTAGATGATGTTGCGCGCCTGCCATCCGGTCAGCGGGCAGCCGCCGCGCTCGAACATCAGCGCGCCTACACCCGAGCAGTGCGCCGTCGCCTGCGACGTGCCGTGCCCCCAATAGCTGCCAACGGCAATGTCGTAACCC
>JBHHZX010000107.1:0-10740 GCA_046758265.1 Phycisphaerae bacterium | reverse complement strand
AACCGGACGCGAGTAATGATCTTCGCGGCGTGGACGCCGCCGAGAAGCTACTGGTGTTGCTGCGGCAATTGGGCGTGCGACGCTTGGATCGCAGCACGCTTGAGATCACTGGCATCGAGCAGCTCTGCGCGACGGACCTGGCACAGGCGCGGGCACTGGGCGGGACGATCAAGCCCATCGCCCATGCCGCGCTATTACCAGGGCGCATTGAAGGCTACGTCGGCCCGGTGTTCGTGCCCAAGGCGCACCCGCTGGCACGCATCGAACGTGAAGAAAACGCCCTGCAGCTTCGCTCGCGCCTGGGCGGCCTTCTGTCGTTCAGTGGACCGGGCGCGGGGCCCGACGTGACCGCCGCAACCATCCTGGACGACGTTGCTGAGATCGTCACACAGCCGGTGCGCTACACAGCGCTGCGCGATACGCAGGAATCCGTCGCTCCGGCAGCCTGTGAGGCGCCGGAAACTCCGTGGTTTGTGCGCCTGACTTTCTCGAAGCACGTTCCTCCAGCACATGAGCTCTGCGAGTTTCTCGGCGCGCACGGCGTGTGGTTTCAGCGAAGCGCAAAGGCGGAGAGCGTGGAAAACGGCCCCGTGCAGTACGGACTGACGCACGCCAGCCCGCGCCTCCGCATCGAACTGGCGTTGTCTGCGTTACGGCGTGCGGCCGGCTGCTCGACATATCACATTCGCGCGCTGGAGGATTAGATGTCACACTCTCAGTCCAGTCCGGCGCTTGCCGCAGTGATCAAGATCGGCGGGTCGGTCTTGACGGGTATGGACGCCTACGCGCGGTGCGCGGAGTCCCTTCGAACGCGACTGCGAGCCGCGCCGCGCGCGGGCCTGCTGGTCGTGGTTTCTGCGGAGTTGGGGACGACCGATCGTCTGGAGAAGCTGGCGCAAGACCTTTGCCCGCAACCCGATCCGGGCACGTTGGACTTGCTGTGGTCTACGGGCGAATTGCAGTCGGCGGCCCTGCTGACGCTTTGCCTGCATCGGCTCGGAGTCGCCGCAGTCGCTTTGAACGTGCATCAGTGCGGGCTGATTGCCCCCGGGGAAGCGCCGGGCCACGCCGACCTTCGGCTCAACCCGCTGCGGCTGCGCTATTTCCTGAGTGGCCATCCGGTGGTCATTGTGCCGGGCTTCCTGGCCCGCGGGCCGTTTGACTCCGTGGTGTCTCTTGGGCGCGGGGCTTCGGATCTCACGGCCGTGCTGCTGGCGTCCGCACTGAACGCCCGGCGATGCGAGCTGGTGAAGGACGTACCGGGGTACTTCACGGCAGATCCGAGGCGCGATGAGAGCGCCCGGCCGATCGCGTGGCTGAGCTACGACGAAGCGCTGGCGATGGCCTGCGCGGGTTGCGACCTGGTTCAAGTAGCGGCGATCGAAGCCGCGCAGCGAACGAACACCGTGCTGCTTATCCGGAGTCTGGCCGCCGCCGATACGAGAACGACTGTTTCAAGCGACGATATTCAGGAACCCCGCGCCGCGGATGAGTTTACAGCTCTCGCCGTCGATTAGCCAACGCCCCAAGGAGGAATTCAATGAGATTCGCGACGAAGGCCATTCACGCCGCCCAGCCGTCGGAACCGGGAACCGGGGCCCTGGTTGCGCCGATCTTTCAAACATCGACGTTTGAACAAGCGGCTCCCGGTGTCAATCAGGGATTCGACTATTCGCGCACGAACAACCCGACCCGCCAGCGGCTGGAAGAGGTGCTGGCCGCATTGGAGGGCGTCGAGCATGCCGCCGTCTACGCCTCGGGACTCGCCGCCGAGAATGCGATCCTTCAAGCGCTGCTCGAGCCCGGTGCCGAAGTGATCATCCCGCCCGATGTCTACGGCGGCACGCACCGGCTGCTCAGTCAGGTGTACGTCCCCAAGGGGTACGTGGTGACGCCAGTAGATTTCGGCGATTTGGATGCTCTCGAACAAGCGATCTCGGCGAAAACACGAATCGTCTGGGTCGAATCGCCCACCAATCCACGGTTGCTCATATACGACATTGCGGCGGTCTGTCGGATTGCGCATCGGCACAGCGCGCTGGTGGTCGTGGACAACACGTTCGCGAGCCCGGTGCTTCAGCACCCGTTCGAGCTCGGCGCGGATATCGTCGTTCACAGCGTGACGAAGTATCTGGCCGGGCACTCGGACTTGATCCAGGGCGCGGTGCTGGCGAAAGACGCCGCCGTGTTCGAGCCGATCAAGTTCGTGCAGAACGCGGCCGGCGGTGTCCCGTCGCCGTTCGACTGCTGGCTCACGCTGCGGGGCTTGAAGACACTGGAACTGCGCGTACTACGGCACGCAGAGAACGCCGCCGCCCTCGCGCGGATCGCCGCCGAGCACCCGGCTGCCGCACGCGTCTACTACCCGGGGTTGCCCGAACACCCCGGCCACGAGATCGCGAAGCGGCAGATGAGTGGCTTCGGGGGAATGGTTTCGATCGAGCTGGATGGGACCGTCGACGATGTTCGGCGCTTCGTCTCGTCGCGTCGCTACTTCACGCTCGGCGAGAGCCTGGGCGGAGTAAAATCACTGATCTGCCACCCCGCGACGATGACGCATGCGTCGATCCCTCCGGACACCCGGGCCGAGCTCGGCCTGTCCGATTCGCTGGTTCGGCTCTCGCCGGGCATCGAAGATCCGTTGGATCTGGTGGAGGATCTAATCGCAGGGCTGGACGGTCTTCTCGCGCTCAGGAGTGCTGGCCGATCGTCAGAAACAGTTGAGCAACTGGCGTAGTCATGAGAATTCGCAAATTTGCGTCAGGCGCGTTTGTTTTCGTGATCGGGAATCGCTATATTTTTGCCCATGAAGCGTAGCGGGCTGCTAGTTCGCCATCACCATCATCACCACGGGAAGTCCGCGGCCGGTTGTCGGGCGCGTTGGTGAATCGCCGGCTGCACACCGGCCTCGTTGCTTACCGCCACTTCGCCTGTCAGCGATCCTGCACGAGCAGTTCCGCGATTTGGATTGCATTGAGGGCAGCGCCTTTGCGAAGCTGGTCCCCGCTGATGAACAGGTCGATCCCCCGCCCGTCGGGCTGGGAGATGTCCTGGCGGATGCGGCCGACGAGGATTTCATCGATGCCGCTCGCCTCGACCGGCATGGGGAAGTGCGGTGGATCGGTCTGGTCAACGACGCGCACGCCGGGCGCGACGGACAGAATCTCGCGCACCTCGTCGGGTGTGATGGGGCTCTCGAAGGTGAGGTTCACGGCCGCACTGTGGGCCCGCAGCACCGGCACGCGGATACACGTGGCCGTCACCTGGATCGTGTCATCGTGGAAGATCTTGCGTGTCTCCTGGGCCAGCTTGCGTTCCTCGGCGTTGTAACCGGTCTCGTCAATAGGTGAATCATGAGAGAAAAGGTTAAAGGCGCATTGGAATGGAAACGCTCGGGGGCGGACGGGTTTGCCGTCGAGCACGTCGCGGGCTTGTGTTCTCAGCTCCTCCATAGCGCGCAAGCCGGCACCGCTGGCCGCCTGGTAGGTGCTGACCACGATGCGTCTGACGGGGTTGACCCGGTGCAGCGGCCAAACCGCCGTCACCATGATGATGGTTGAGCAGTTGGGGTTGGCGATGATGCCGTGATGGTCGCGGACGTCGTCGGGGTTGATCTCCGGCACGACCAGCGGGACCTCGGGCTCCATGCGAAACGCGGAGGAGTTGTCCACCACGACCGCCCCGCAGGCGACGGCGAGCGGGGCGAACCGCCTGCTCGTGCCGCTGCCGGCGGAGAACAGGGCCAGGTCAGCCCCCTCGAAAGAGGCTTCGGTCAGTTCCCGCACGGTGAAATCGCGGTCAAACAGACGTAGCGTACGCCCCGCGCCGCGCGCGGAAGCCAGCAACACGTAGCGTTCGGACGCCCAGCCCCGCTGCTCGATCAGGGTGATGAACTCGTTGCCCACGGCGCCGGTGGCCCCGACAATCGCGACGGTTGAGAATGTGTTTGACGCGGGCTTTTGCATTTACCGGGTTATTGTTGCCTTCCGACCCAAGCGGCGCCTCTCATTGTCCCCCGTCACCCGCAATTCCGCCACCCATTCAGGTATCTGAAGGCTGAATCCCCGTCGAGCTTTTTGCGTTGACCTCGGAACTCGTTCCACTGCTACTCTGGGGGTAGGCTCAAGCTTGGCGGAAACTGACGCGACGGTGCATTCTTCAAGGTCGCTTCAGGAGTCCTTCCGCTAACTGTCCGTTGAAAAATGGGACTGGCTCCGAGCCCTCGGCCGAAACCCTCCGCAAATAAAGGCGTCTGGGAGGTCCCTGTCCCCTTTTTCAACGGACTCCTAACCATGGCGAGCGATTTCACCGGCTGACTTCGCGTACAGTTTCGCGACCCGAGAGTCGTGTAGGTCGGGTCCGCAGACTCGACGGCGTTCTGCATTTTCCTCGCTTGCGCTTCGGGCTCGGATTGGGTCGCCGGCGGGACGCCGGTGACACAGGTGAGCTCACGCCCACCGCGACCCTACGCGTGACAAACCCGCCTTCGTGGCTGCGAGATCCGGGCCCTCCAGTCCTGCCTGTCAGGACGGATTGACGCGCCGGACCCAGACGAGGACAACCAGCGCTGCTATCCCGGTCGCACGAAACGATGACAGACCGCGATACACGCTGCGAGAAGAGCGTTCTGGTATGCGTTTCGTGCGCTCGACGCGCGCATCGCACCGAAGAGCCGCGGACTTCGGTCCGGGCGGTTCCGCGGCGCCGTGATGCCCCTCCCCGTCGCTGGCGCTCAGGGCTCTGCTCGGACGTCCGCCGCGGGGGGCGGACGCTACGCTTCACCGGTTGAAAACCGGTGCCACATCTGTTCGGCCGGTGCGGGGCCCGGCCGCTACATTTCACCGGCGGGACGCCGGTGCTACAGGTGGTCCCCTCGCCGGCGCATCAAGCCTTTATGCGCACCATCTTCGGATCGTAGAGCGGGTCCAGCTGAACTTCCGCCGGGACACGCTCTCTAGCGACCTCCAGCTCGTAGGATCCCTCGAGCACATACGCGTGATCGACGCCGTCCGGGTTGCGCACGTAGCCGAAGCCCATGCTTTTCTCGACGGTGTAGCCCCAGCCCCCGCTGGTCAGCCAGCCGACCCGCTCGCCATTGCGAAAGATGGTCTCCCGGCCCAGGAGCATGATGTTCGGGTCGTCGACGGTGAAACAGGCCAGCCGCTTTTTCACACCGGCCTGTTTCTGCTTGAGCAACGCCTCGCGGCCATGGAACGGAATGTCCGTTTTCAGCTTGACCGCCCAACCCAGTCCTGCCTCGAGCGGCGTATCGTCCGGAGTGATATCGACTCCCCAGAGACGATATCCCTTCTCCAGGCGCATGCTGTCGATCGCCCGGTAACCGGCATTGACAATGCCGTACGATGCGCCCGCCTCCATCAGAGCCTGGTAGAGGGTAAGGGCGAAATCCATGGGCACATGCAGCTCCCAGCCCAGTTCACCCACGTACGTGACGCGGAGCGCCAGGAGCGGCGCGCCGGCAACATGAATCCGCCGAACGGATGCGAATGGGAAGGCCTCGTTCGACAGGTCGGCGTCCGTCAGCGCGGAGAGCACATCACGCGCCCGCGGCCCCATCACTCCGAGCACTGCATTGGAAGACGTGACGTCGAACAGGTGGGCATCAAGTCCCTCGGGGATGTTGCTCTCGATCCAGTGGGTATCGTGCGTCCCAAACGCGGTCCCGGTCGTGATGTAGAAGCGATCCTCGGCCAGCCGAGACACTGTCAGGTCACATTCGATCCCGCCGCGGCTGTTCAGCATTTCCGTGTAGGTCAGCCGACCCGCCGGCTTCGATACGTCGTTCGCGCAGATCCAGCTCAGGGCGGCCTCCGCGTCCCGTCCGACGACCACGAAGTTGGCGAACGAGGTCTGATCAAACACGCCCACCCGCTCGCGCACGGCTCGGTGTTCCTCCCCGACGTGCTCAAACCAATTCTGACGCCCGAACGAATAGATGTCCTTGGCCTCGACGCCCTTGGGAGCAAACCAGTTGGGGCGTTCCCAGCCCTGCTTCTCCCCGAAGCAGGCACCGGCTGCCTTCAGCGTGTCGTAAAGCGGAGATCGTCGGAGCGGACGTCCGCTGTCGTGCTCTTCGAACGGCCAAGCCATGGTGTAGTGCTTGCCGTACAGCTCGAGCGTGCGCTTGCGCACCCAGCCGACGTCGTCATGGTGTTGGGAGAAGCGGCGGATATCGCAGCGCCACAGGTCGTACGGCGGCTCGCCTGCGAGCATCCACTCCGCGAGCGCCTTGCCGGCGCCGCCCGCCGCGGCGATCCCGAAGGCGTTGAATCCGGTGCCGACGTAGTAGTTCTTGAGCTCGGGGGCCTCGCCGAGGAGGAAGTACCCATCCGGGGTGAAGGCCTCGGGTCCGTTGACCAGTTTCTGTACTCCCGCCGTTTCCAGCGCCGGGACTCGTGGCAGGGCCAGCTCGGCCAACTGGTGGAAGTGATCGAAGTCGGGTTCGAGCAGTTGGAAGACGAAGCCCTTGGGGATTCCGTCCATGGCCCACGGTTTGGGATTGCGCTCATAGCCCCCCATGATCAGGCCGCCGACTTCCTCCTTGTAATAGGTCAGGCGGTCGGGATCGCGGAGCGTGGGCAGGTCGGGCGTCACGCCGTCGATCGGTTCGGTGACCATGAACTGGTGCTGGACGGGGACCAGTGGTACGCGGACGCCGGCCAGCCGGCCGAATTCCGCCGCCCACTGACCGCCGCAGTTGACGATGTACTCACAGACCATGCGGCCCTGCTCAGTGAGAACGGCGCTCACGCGCCCTTTCTCCTGCTCCACGCCCGTGACGGGACAGTTCTCGATGATCTGGGCGCCGTGCATCCGCGCGCCTTTCGCCAAAGCCGCCGTGATGTCGGACGGGCTGGCCGAGCCGTCCGTGGGAATGAAGGCCGCCCCGACCAGGTCGGAGACCTCCATCAGCGGCCACATCTTCTTGGCTTCACTGGGCGTGAGCAGGTGCATCTCCAGGCCGAAGCTGCGGGCGGTCGTGGCCTGGCGTTTGAGCTCGGTCATGCGTTCTTCGTTGCAGGCCAGCCGCAGGCCGCCGCTCATCTTCCAGCCCGTCGCATGACCGGTCTCGGCCTCGAGCGTGTCGTAGAGGGCCACCGAGTGACCGAGCAGTTGGGTGATGGTGGCCGAGCTGCGCAACTGCCCGACCAGGCCTGCGGCGTGCCACGTGGCCCCGCTCGTGAGCTGGGCGCGTTCCAGGAGCACTACCTCCTTCCAGCCCATCTTGGCCAAGTAGTACGCTGTCGAACAACCCATGATGCCGCCACCAACGACAACCACGCGGGCCTGGGTTGGAAAAGCTGTCATTCGGCTTGCCCTCCTCACGGGTTCTAGTAATCAGCAGTAGGGTGGGCATTGCCCACCAAATAGAAACTGATGGAGATCGGCACCAACACGCGATCCCGCGCGGCTCGCCCCGCCGGCCCGTCCATTCAGTTCACCACCCCTCGGGCGTTTTCAGATCGCCGGCAACCATTTCCGGAAACTCCGTGCGCAGCCTCTCCTCGATCTCCGTAGCGAGAAGAGGTTTCCTGTCCTGCGCGAGAATCTCTCGGGCGATCTGCATGGCCCGGTCGTAGGCATCGAGCCCGCCGGCCTCGGACCAGGTCTGGCGGGTCTGGCGATCGGCAATTTCGGGCATGAAGGCACCGTCCTTCATGTGCTTCATCGTGTGCGGCGTGGCGATGAACATGCCCCCCGGGCCAACCTGCCGAATCTCGTCGAGAGCCAGGTTCTCCTCTGTGAACTCCATGCCCCGAGCTACGCGCTTGAGCATCAAGGAGATCTCATTGTCGATCACGGCCATACCGTAGTCGAAGGCCAGGAGCGCGTCGATCAGACCGACGAATTGCAGCACGTGCATGCCGGCGAGTAAACCCGCCATGCACGACATCGCCTTCTCGTAGCCAGCCTGGGCGTCGACCAGCTTGGAGTTGGTCAACCCGATGTAGCCGCTGCAGGGAATGCCGTAATGACGCGCCATCTGCGCATGTGCCATGTTGAGCATGCCGCACTCGATCCCGCCGGGAGCGTAGGCCCCGGACCGCAGGTCGCCGACCGTGGAGAGGGAGCTATAGAGCATCGGCGTTTCCGACTTGACCATCTGCGTGAGTGTCGCCAGTGCCAGGAACTCGGCGTTGCCCTGCGCCAGCGTGCCCGCCAACGTAAACGGGGAGGAGAGACCGGCATTCGGCACAACGGTGGGATGGCAGGGTAGCCCCTGCTCGACGTAGAACATCATGAGCTCGGTGGAGTTCTCGTCCATCTTCAGGGGCGAGATGATCGGGCAGTAGTGGTGCGTGACGAACGGGTGATCCTTGTACGCCTCCTCTCCCCCGGCGATGGCATAGGCCATCTGCAAGATCGAATCGGAATCAACGCCGGGATCCCCGCTGCCGCGGAGCGGCTTCTCGCAGTGCTTGAGGGCGGTGTAGAAGCGCGTCAGGCTGTATTGGCCCTGGGGCGCGTCCTCGGCCAGCACCGAGACCGAGAGCAGATCGACGCCGGGAAGATCGTTTACCAGCCGGGCGACGCGCGCGATGTCCTCGGAGTTCGACCTCCGCTCCTCCTTCGTGACCGGGTCGATGATGTTCGGCGCGGAGCTCGCGGTGATCATGAGCGGGGCGTCGTCCGGCACGGTTCGATCATGTTCTGGATTCCGCGCGCGAAAGGTGAACTTCCGCGGGACACACTTGAGGAACTCCTCGACAACCCTTGGCGGGATCGTGACCCGCAGACCGTCGTCGGCCACCCGGCAGCCGTGATACCGGTAGACGTCTTGCGCCCGAGCGTTGTGCACTTCGAGACCGACCGAGTCCAGGATCTCCAGCGAAGCCTCGTGCGTGCGAGCGACCTGCTCCTCCGTCAGCAACTGGGCGAGAGATGGAAACAATCGCATAGGAATCCTTACCGGTGGATGCCATTCGGCCCAGCGGTGGGCGTGCCGCGCTCATCCCACGCGCAACCCGCGAACCTCAGCTCACTCACGGCAGCTCCTCCTCGTCGATACGCTTTGGGCAAGCCGCCATCGGAAGCAGGGCGATCATAAACCTGCCCGGCCAGAGACGCAAAAGACCGCCCTCCCGGGCCCGCTCCTGCTTCGCGGGACGGTGGGGCAAGGTTGCACGAGCCGCGAGGTCCAGTGACAGACGATCCGACCGTCGGTATCCTCTTGCCCAAAATCGTCGCGGCGACTCTTCTGACTCGGCCGGGCGCGTCTCGCGCGGTCCCCTGGAGAAGAACGATATGAGCAACGGGGTCGATAAGGGTCTGAAGGCCGTCTACCGCGCGTGGCGTTTCCGCATCTTCATCATCACGTGGATGGCGTACGCTGGTTTTTACCTGACGCGCAAAGCTTTTTCAGTCGCCAAGATTGCACTGGCCACGCCCGAAGTGATGGGCGCGACGAAGGGGCAGCTTGCTTTGGTGGATGGGGCGTACCTGACCGCCTACGCCGCGGGTCAGTTCATCTGGGGCATGAGCGGGGACCGGTTCGGGACGCGTGTCGTGATCCTGATCGGGATGCTCGCGTCGGTGATGACGGCCGTCGCGATGGGGGCTTCCGGCACGATCATCCTGCTGGGCGTGCTCTTCTGTGTGCAGGGTCTGTGCCAATCCACGGGCTGGGCGCCGCTGGCCAAGAACGTCGGCCAGTTCTTCTCGCGGCGCGAGCGTGGCGTGGTGATGGGCTTCTGGAGCACGAACTACGCGCTGGGCGGTTTCATCGCGTCCGCGCTGGCGGGGTGGGCGGCGGATGCGCTCGGGTGGCGGTTCGCATTCTGGGTGCCGGCGGCGGTGCTGGGAGTGATCTGGATTCTCTTTGCGCTGCTCCAACGGAATCGTCCGGAGGACGTGGGGCTTCCTCCGATCGAACAGTACCAGGGGTTGCAGCCGGACGAACACCATGAGGCTTCAGGGCACGCGCCGGGCTCCTGGCACCATGTGCGCCAGGCTCTCCGGACCCCGATGATCTGGCTGCTGGCCGCCGTCTACTTTCTGATCAAACCGACGCGCTATCTCGTCCTGTTCTGGTCGCCGGTCTACCTCAACGAGCGGCTCGGCTCGGGCGCGGCGGAGTCCGGCATTCTGGGGAGCATGTTCGACATTGCCGGACCGATCGCCGTGCTCTTCGGCGGGTTCATGTCCGACAAGGTGTTCAAGTCGAAGCGGATGCCGATGAGCGTGATCGCGCTGGTGGGGGTGGCGATTCTGGTGGCCTGCTTCGAGCTGTTGCCCGCGACGCGCCTGGCGCTCGGGCTCGGGTTCTTCGGCATCGGGTTCCTGCTCTACATCCCCGACTCGTTGGTCTCGGCGACCGCCCCGATCGACTTCGGCGGCAAGGAAGGCGCCTCGACCGCGGCAGGGATCGTCAACGGCTGCGGCTCGATCGGCGCCATCGCCGGTGGCACATTGCCAGGCTGGATCAGTGCGTTCGTCGGCCCGGGAACGAACATCTGGAGCGGCATCTTCATCGGCCTTGCAGTAACGTTGGCCTTAGCGGCGGCGTTGCTGCTCCCGCAGTGGAACAAGCTGCCGGATTCGGACAAAGCGAGGTCCGGCTGATGATTACAGTCACGACCAGGACTCCCGCCAGCCGCTATCGCCGCGCTTCGGCGGTCACGCTTGCTGTCCGGCGCGACGGCCTCGTATACTCCCCAACGCCGTAACAGTGGGAATGAGGGAACAATTCCAAGTAATGGGCGACGCCCAACGGACGCC
>JBHHZX010000106.1:0-10764 GCA_046758265.1 Phycisphaerae bacterium | reverse complement strand
CGCACGATCTTCTCGTTCTTTCTCGGTGTCGCGCTTTACATCGTGGCGCTCGGCGTCTACGGGCTTTCCTCGTACGGGGCGCTGGCCGAGGCGCCCCTCGCGGCCGGCAAAACCTATAAGATGAGCTGGTTGGCACCGATTCACCCGTTTCTGGCTTTGCTGGTCGTGACTGGCCAGACTCCCGCCCCGCCGCTCTCGCACGTGGCGCATTACGGCTCGCCCTGGGGTTGGCTGCTGGCGTATCCGCAGTACGGCTACATGCTGATCACGACGCTCGCGTCCGTCACGATGATTCTGATCAGCTTGTTTTTCGTGCGGCGTGGGGCGAAGGAAGGGGAACTCGCGTGGTGGGCGCGCATCCATGGGGCGCTGGTGCGCAGTGATCCGAGCGGCGAACGCCGGCAGAAGCCGCGCCGCGTCTGGAAGAACCCGATCGCCTGGCGCGAGGCGTCCACGCGGGCCTCGGCTGCCGGGCGCTCGGCGATGCGCTGGCTGTTCATCGTCGGCGGCATTCTGGTGGGGATCATCCTACTGATCGCACACGAAAACGCCTGGTGGGGGCTCGACCCCAACAAGCCCGGTCTGACGCGCGATTGGCTGACTGCGATGACCTGGATCGAGTTGGCGGTGATCCTGCTGGTCGTGACCAACACCGCCGCCACCACGCTAACGCGTGAGAAGGAAACCCTGACGATGGAGCTGCTGCTGGTAACGCCGCTGACCAGCAAGTACATCATCGCCGGCATGCTGCGCGGCTTGGTGAGCTTCGTGATCCCGCTGATCAGCGTGCCCACCGTGACGTTACTGCTGTTCGTCATCGCGGATCTTCGCCGCGACCCCGGCAAGACGGTGACGACGCCGGAAGCGTTCGTGATGGTCCCCCTGTTGATGACGGCGTTTACCGCCATCGCGGCGATGGTCGGTCTGCAATTCTCGCTGCTCTCCAAGAAGACCGTGCAGGCCGTGATGATCAGTACCGCGATCGTGATGGGCGGGTCGGGCTTGCTGTTGGCCTGCGCGTTTGCGCTGACGCGAGGTGGGGCGATGATCTCGGCGGTGGTGCTGCCGTTTACCCCGTTCCACGCCGTCGCCTCGCTGATCGATTATCACGTGGTCTTCGGCGCGGAGGCGAGAACACCGGGCCCGTCCGCGCTCCTCACCGCGCGGATCGTGCGATTGATTACCAGCCTCATCGCGGTCGCGGTCTACGCCGCGATCACGTACAGCCTGTACAACAACATGGTCCGCAACTTTGACATGACCGTCCGGCGTCAGTCGGCGTGAATGCCACGCGCTACCCCCCGATATCGACCATTGGCTGGCCCATTGCGATCGGGTCGGCCCCGCCGCAGGCTTCCATCACTTTGTCGTTCATTCGCGATGCGGGCAGGTTGTTGATCAGCACGGTGCTGCTGCCCTTGGTGACAAACCCGGGGCCGTGCGGTGGGATCGGCACCGGGATGGGGCAGATATGCATGTCGGCTAACCCGGCCATCGCAGCGACCACGGCGCTGGCCCCGGCGGCGGCGGCGGCCTTGATGCCCTCCGTGTACGCTTGATTAGCGGCGGGCTGACCACCCGGCGCCGCTGAGGCGGTCGTCCAAGTCGTCGTCAGGCCGACATTCGTCGCGTTCAGCGTCGCGACCTGGCTGGCCGCGGTCGCCACGACATTGGGCTTGCCTTCCGCCGCGGACTGCGCACCGAGCTCAATCATGCCCTGCGACGCCTGGGCGAGCTTGGCGGCGGCGTTGGCGGGTGTCATCACCGGCGAGGTCATGAACGAGTTCATCGTGTTGGACAGCGACTCGAGTGCCGCACCGATGGCGGCCGGCAGCGCCCGCCAGGCCGGCTGATTGCCGATCTGGACGTCCAGGCTGCCGGGACCCGGATTCAGCGGTTTGCCGTGACTGCTCGGGTCGTTGGTACGGGCTGCCATCGGCATGTCGTCATTCCCTTTCGTGTGTCAGTCACTGTCGCGGACTGAGATTCTGTTACTCGGTCAATTCGGCATCGAAAAGCGCTATCTCCTGCGGCCTGGTCAAAGTCCATCGAGCGGGTCATCCGACACCAGAGGGCGACGCCCGCCAGGCCGCCATGAAGCCGATCTGCACGTCCGTGCTGCCAGGACCCGGAGTCAATGGCGTTCCGTGGGACGTTGTGTCTGTCGTTCTCGCTGCAGGCGGCATTGCGCTGCTCCTTCAAACCGCGGGCCGTCGCCCGCGTCTCTCTACGTCGGCCCGCCCTGGCAGACCTTTCCCGGATCCTCCACGCGGATGATGAACCATTTGGCGGCTTTTCGCGTCGGGTAGCGGTGGCTCCCGAAGTTGGCCTCGGTAATACCGACTTCGTTGAGGATCTCCCACATTGCCTTTCGACAGTCTTTGATATCTGCGAAGCCCCACCCGGTGGCCTTGTCGACCGGACCGGGCGACATGCAGCCGAGGAACCAGCTTGGCCAGGAGCCCGGGTGCAGAAAAACGCCGCTCACGCGGTAGCTGCTGCTCTTCGCGCTGGGCACCTGCTTGACCCACTTGTCGGTCTGCCACTCCCAGATCACCCAGATGCTGGGGAACTTCTTGCGGCCGGCGGCGCTGGAGTGCTTGGGGATGACCTTGACGTAGCCGGCATAAGTGCCCGGGGCGACGATCATCAGCCCGTTGGTCCAGCGCCACTTGCCCGTGCTGGGGCCGCGGGGGTACGGCTTGCGGTCCGTCCAGCGCTCCCAGACCGTGACCATTTTGTATTGTTTGGCGCTGCTCTTGCCACTGGTCGCACTGCTCGAGTCTTTGGACGGTCCATCCGATGAGGGCTTTTTGAAGCTGAAGTCGCCGCGAATGCCCCACTGATGAGTAGGGCCAACGCGTTTTGGCGCCCGCCAGCCTTTCTTGCCCTCCGGATGTCGTATGAGCGGAACCCAGACCTTGGCGCCGCCCGCTTCCGGACGCAGCAGGGCAAAGGTGATCCGGACTTTCCCGAACTTAGCGCGCTTGCGCGCGTCTTTGTATTCGTCGACCTGATACATTCGCGATCCGGCTGAGAGCGTGCCGGCCGAGCGAGCTTCGGCGAGCCGGTCCTTGTCCGCCGCTTGCCAGTAGGGGGTCGCATCCCGCACGTCATAGACGCGGTGGAAGCGGAACTGCTTCCGGTAGGTCACGCGAATCTCGGCGTCGGGCAGGCGGCCCGGCCGAAGCGTGGCGCCTTTGGTCTTACCGGTGGCCGCACGCTTGACCGGGTGCTCGACGAGCTTGGCGCCGCTAAATGTGAAGGGAGGCGTCAACGGCATTGCTACGCGAACCTCTATGTCGACGACGCCGATTCGTCGTCGACGTCTTCCTCTTCTTCTTCCCAGTGATCTTCCGGTCGGTCTTCCGGGTCGACGTTTTCGATTTCCGGGTCGTCCGTATCGGTTTCCTCCTCGGACTCGGCGCCGGCCCGCATGTCGTCATGCTGTTCATCGAGCTTTTGGCGCGTGGCCTCGTCGAGATCATCCGACTGAGGCAGGCCCACCTGTGCGCGGAACAGGTTTAACGCGCCGCGCGTCCGCGGACCCAGCTTTCCGTCGACCGGCCCGCAGTCAAAACCGAGGTTGTTGAGCCGGGCCTGGATCCCGCTCACCTCCGTGATCGGGTCGACACCGCCGAGCTTCAGCCGGTAGACGTCCTGCCCCACCTTCAATTCCGCGGTGCGCGCGTTTCCGGGGATCTTTGCTTCGAGCTTGCCTTCGGCGTCCAGCACGCCGGAGGTGGTTTTGCCGTCAATCGTGATCTCGTACGGCTCGTTGGCACGCGGCCCGTCCGCCCCGAGGACTTTGATGGGCAGAAACGACGGCTCACCGCGCCGCACAAAGCGGTGGCGCTGCTCGGCCGCGATCGGTTCGTCCTTGCGGCGTTTCTCCGGGACCGTGACGCGGTCTTCGGGCAGCAAGACGTTGGGATCCTGCCGGGTCTCCCGCAGCTCGGTGTTCCCACCATCATTCCAGATGGTTTCCCAGAAGTGCCCGGTGTCTTTGGCGATGCTGGAGATGCATTCACCCTGACGGACCACGTGCTCGCCCTGTCCCACCGGGCCACCAGACTGGGTCTGGGCCTCTTCCGCCGTCGTTCCCGGCGGTGCTTCGGTAGGGGCTTGCGGGCCTTCCTCTTGCGCTCTGCGCAGTTGTTGTTGTACGCGCTGCGCGAAGTCGTCCGCGCCGCTGGACCTTGGACTACCACTCATTCGAGTTTCTCCCAGCCTTCCACGTAGGGGTCCACAAAACCCAGCCTGCACGCCGCGGAAGTTGCCGAGTTTCCGGCTCCGGCCCCCTTGAAAGCGGACGTCCGCGTCCCTATGGCCGTGAGGTTGGGGCCCCGCCGGACACCCATTTTCGCACCCGCTCCTGAATCGCACGATCTACGCCTGCCGTGGGCGCGACCAAGAGGCCGCCAACGGCCTTGCGTTCCTTTTCCTCCAGCCCCGGCGGTTCAATGGAGTACGTGCCGGTCGTCGGGTCGGCGAAGAACGCGTCGATGCGCTGGAAAATCACGCCGGCGCTGGCCGCCTGCCCGCCGCCCTGCAAGTGAAGCGCGAGTCGGAGCATCCCCGCGCTGAGCTCACGCAGGGCCGCGGGGTCGTCGGTCCCCGGCTTGGGCAGGTAATGGGCCACGGCTTTCCGCCTCTCCAGCGGCGGAATCTGCCGTTCGGCCAGATACGCGCCCGTGGCCCGGCAGACGTCGGCCTGGTCGTAGACGGTGCGGTCATAGTCAAAAATCAGCCGGAAGAAGGTCGCAAACGGCGGGGGTCGCTTTGCGATGGCCGCCGCCACCCCCGGGGCATTCAGCCGGCCAGCGCTTCCCAGGCAGCCATAAAACTGCTTGCAATCGCCCCACGTCTGTGCCGCGTCCGGCCCGCCGCCAAGATAGATCATGTTTTTGGCATTGGACATGCGTGCAGGGTCCAGCGCCACGACGAATTCTTGCCCCGCTTGGCTCGGCAGCCAGTCCTGGAGGCCGAGCGCTCCAGCCTCGGGACCCTCACCCTTTTCGCCCAGCAAAACGAACGCCTTCGGCTCGATGGCCGGCAGAGCTTCCTTGACCTCGATCGACAACTCGTACCCGACAGCGAGGAGCCCCGCACCCGCCGAGCGCTTCCGGGGCTCCGGGCCCACCTTGCTGACGACCAGCCACGCTGCGTTCGGTTTTCCGACAAACGGCGGCTGCGTAGTCGCTGGAGCGACACCGCTGGCGGAGGGGCCCGCGGACGAATCGGGAGAATTAAACCTGCAACCAGTCATCATCATGGCCTCCAAGAGCAAGGTGCCAACCATGCTCGAACCGATCCATCGTCGTCCAAGGCTAGCGCGCATCGATCGCCCTCGACGTGAGCGTCAACGGCGGGCGCACTTCCGTATTCGCGGCCGCGGGCGTGATACCCGGGCTGTGATCCACGTTGTTGGCGGTGATCGTCGGGGCGGCGCCCGTCTGAACCAAGCGAATGTGCGGGCTGGCGCCGGTGATGTTGTACTGCGCTCTGACCGTCCAGCGCGTCTCGGCGATCACCGTGAAAGTGCGAAAGCCCAGCGAGTTCGGCGTCCCGGGTGTCGGGGCTGTCCCGCCGGTGGTGTTGGTCCACGCGACCAGAAACGTCGTCGAATTCAAACTGTGGACGAACGAGCGTAGCCGGGTTGCCTTTGCTGGATCAGGATGGTGGCGGAGGTAGAACCAACCCGGACTGTCTACCGCCCGCACGGTCCGTCTCTGGCCGGTCGGCAGGGCCACTGGGGCGCTCTCGGCCGAACTCGTGAACGTCGCGTTAATCCCGCCCAGCGCGGGGTCGTGTGGCCCCCCCAGCCCGCCGTCGGCTCCGAACCGCCCCGAGTCCAACAAGCCCGGCGGAAAGGCGATCGGGTTGGGAGGGGTGGCGGCACCGGAAACGAAAAGCGGAATCCCCGAAACTGGCACGCCGTTCGCATCGCCGAGATTGTCGATCTGTATCCGGCGTATGACCGAGCCGTCCCGGTACGTCCCCGCATATTGCATTGCCGTGAAGTTGTTCGCCCAGCCCAGGCAGACACGCTGCGTTGCGCCACCGAGGTCTTCCAGTCCACGGCGGCCGTCGGGACCGCCACCGACCAGCGTGACGTCAGCATCCAGCGCGACGCCGGCGGTCGCCGCCCCGGCAAAGTCCCCGGTGCTGACCTGCACAAACGTATAGTTGGCCACGTGGGTAGAGCCCGGCACGTTGTCGAAGTTGATGTCGAGGTTGCCCGGGTTGGCGACGCTCCGCAGGTCGGCCGCGGCCGCGATCCGCGCTTCGACCAGGATGACCGGTAGGATGATCCCGGGCTCATCGTCATCTCGTCGATGGTTGCGGTTCACGTCCAGGTAAGCCAGGACATAGAAGGAGCCGCGCTGGTTGGTCGCCATCGTGGCCGTGTTCATGCCCGTGTTCGTGACGGTGGGGAGGTCGGCCGCGGCCCCCACGCCGGCCGCGTCATCCGTCGCCCGCACCGCTTCGAAGTACACGTCCACTCCGGGCGGATCCGTCTCCGCTTCGAGCTGAACGGGGCCGCCGCTGTTGCGGATCAGCACCAGCGCATCAGGGTGCGCGAAGTCCGCCGCGTTGAACACGAGCGGTCCTCGCGCCAGCGTCTTGGTGGACTCGAAGGTCAGGTTCGCCGGCGCCGGCCAGGCATTCGCCACCGCTGGCGGCGCGGCGCGCGCCGTCCTGGGCGGCGTAGACGGTACGGTCGCTGTGATCTTGAGCACCCGTACCGACACGCCGCTGATGGTCGAGCAGGTCGGGTTGGCCGTGTGTTCGCGACAAATCACGGCGGTTTCCGGCTGGGCCGGATTGAGCGCGAGAACCGGCTCGACCCGGTAATGCAGCACAAAGTCCGCCGGGCTCGTCGAGGTGCGCGAAAAGGTTCCGTCTGGCCACTCGCCATCGGCATTCTTCCGAACGGTCGCCGTCACGGTCCCGAGGTCATCATCCCAGATGAGGTCCTCGTCGTGGCCGCGCAACACCAGTTGGAACGACGCCTTTGCCCGTACGTCAACGACCTTCCGCCAGCTCGGGCCGGAGAGCGTAATATCCTCGCCACTGCCGGCCTTGAACGTCGCCGACCGGGCAATCGGCATCCCGTCGACATTGCCCTCGAAGTAGAGCTCACCCTTGCCGAACCAATCCTCGTCGTTGATGACATGGATCCGCTCCAGCGTGACCATTACGTTGGTGACATCATCCGGCATCGCGTCCGCTCCACGGCCGAGGCGCAGCGCCTCGTTCAACTACCGTGCACTTGTTTGAGCTTGTCTCTCGTGGCCTGGTCCGGCCGACCGGTCGGCTCGAGACCGTTGCTTCTCTGAAAATGCCGCAAGGCCGCCTTGGTCTTTGATCCGAGTACGCCGTCGGCCCGACCCACGTTGAACCCCAGGTTGTTCAGCCGGCCCTGCACGCCGCTCAGTTCCGTGATCGGGTCCAACACGCCCAGGGACAGCTTGAACACGACGTTGTCGGGACCGACCGTGAGCTTGCCGCGCTGCGCGTTGCCCGGAATCGGCGCCTGCAGTTGCCCATTCGGGTCGGTTGTGCCCTGGTAGGTCTGGCCGCCGATTTCCAGCGTATACGGCTGGTTGGCGCGCGGCTGATCGTCCTCCATGAGTACGCGCAGGCGAACCATGGCGGGCTCACCGCGGCGAACAAAGCGATGCCGCATCTCAGCCGTGCACGGCTCCTGCTTCGGGCGAATCTCGGGGATGCGCAGGCGGTCTTCGGTCCGCAAGACGTTGGGATCCTGGCGTACTTCGCGCAGTTGGGCGTTGGCCGAATCGTTCCAAATCGTCTTCCAATAGTGCCCCGTGTCCTTGGCGATGGACGAGATGCACTCGCCCTGGCGGACCTGGTGTTCGCCGCTGCCGACCGGCCCGCCCGACTCCGCCTGTGCCTCCGCGGCCGGCTGGGCTGCGGCTCCGGCGCCGGACTCAGGGGCTTCCTCTTGTGGAGAGCTCAGTTGTTGTTGCAGGCGCTGCGAGAACTCGTCCTGGTCTGCACTGGGATGACCGCTCATTGGCTTCTCTCCCAGGCCTCGGCATCAAGTCGCGGGAAACTTACCTGCACTTCAACCGGCTCCGGCAGCGGCACGTGCGCCTGGCCGTTCCGGTCGAGCGATCCCTTGCGAACCTGGCCGTCCGGAAACGTGATCTCGTAACGCTCGTCCGGCCAGGGCTGTCCCGCCTCGTCCACCATCTCGATCTCGACCCAGGAAGTCTCCTTCTCTTCCTCCTCTTCCACGGGGGTGAAAGCCTTTTCTTCGACCTCGAGGGCTGCGGCCGCCGTGGGCGCGGCGGCATAGGTGACGTCTTTGCCCGGCGTAGCGGAGTCGGCGTTGATCGTGGCTTCCGCCTGGGCCAGCGACACCGCGGAGCCGTTGCTGCCGGAGCCACCGCTGTTGATCTTGGTCAGCGTACCCAGGACCGTCACGCCGCTCTGGTCGATCTTGACGAAGTTTCCACCGACCTTGAGCGTGAGGCCCGTACCCGCTTCGATCACCAGGTCTTTCCCGCTCTTGAGGTAAATATTGCCGGAAGTGCTTTCGCTATGGTTGCCGCTGAATTCCTCGCCGACATCGCCCGAGACGTGGAGCGACTTGTTCCCGCCGATCTTCTCGTTCACGTCCAGCGAGACTTCCACGTGCTTTTTCTTCTTGACCAGTTCGAACTTGTTTTCCTTTACCGTCAGGTGGCGGTCGTGGTCCACGTTCTCGACGCGGTCGTTGTTGACCCGCACGTGAAGGTTTTTCTGCGCGTAGAGCAGAATCTGCTCGCTGTCCTTCTTGTCCTCGAAGCGGATTTCGTTGGTCCCGCCGCCGCCCTTCGAGCTGTGGGTTTTGATGCAACTCTTCGTCTTCTCGTCGGGCAGCGAATAGGGCGGCATCTGGTCGTTGTTGTAGACGCGGCCGGTGATGATGGGCCGGTCGGGGTCGCCTTCGATGTACTCGACAATGACTTCCTGCCCCACGCGCGGCAAAAACATAATGCCGTATTGCCCGCCGGCCGAGCCCTGGCTGACCCGCGTCCAGCGCGAGCTGTTCTCGTCATATTTGCCTTCGCGATCCCAATGGAACTGGACCTTCACACGTCCGTACTTGTCCGGGTAAATCTCTTCGCCGGACGGCCCGACCACGATCGCCGTTTGCGAGCCGTGGATTAGCGGGCGCGGCGTGCGGCGCGGCGGCCGGTAGGGCACATCTGAGGGAATCGTCTGCACGTCGGCCTTGTATTCGACGCCGCGCTCCGCGCCGGCTTCCTCCTCCACACTTTGCGGCTGGCGCGCAACGTGCGCGATACGCGTGACCAGGTAGTCGCGGTTAAGCGGCTCACTGGGGTGCTCCTTCAACGTGAAGGTGAAGCCCGGAAGCAGGGCCCGGACGGTTGCGTCCATCCGCTCGATCCGCCGGGCACACTGGAACTCCTCGAGACGCACTTTCGCGTAGCGCTCGCCGACGGCCTTGTCGCTGTATTCACCGGGATAGTCGCTGTATTCCAGCGAGGTGAACTGGTCGGCGGAAGCGCTGGCCGCCAGGTCCACTTGCGGCTGCTGGAAGTTGTAGTCATCGAGCGTGACCGCTCCGGTCCGGATTTCCTGCCCGTCGCGAAGCGCGTAGACGTATTCCTGTTCCTGCTCTGAGACCAGCCCGGTCGGCTCGCGGTAGGCAAACTCGGCTTCATTGGGCGTCGCCGGATGGGCCACCGGGCTGTCGCCGATGACCATTGTGTGACCCTCGGCGGTGTGCTCGAAGAAGAAGAAGATGCCTTCCTCTTCCATCAGCCGAGAGATGAAGTTCAGCTCCGACTCGCGGTATTGCACGACGTATTCGCGCGTGTCGTAACTGCCTTGCAGCGCGAAGCGGTAGTTGTCACCGGGGATGCCGGCGTCGTCGAGCACCTTCTTGATGATGCCCGGCACGGTCATGTCAGAGCAGTTGTGCTCCTGAAAGATCCGTGATCTGTGCCGCTTGGTCAGCAGCCAGTGCACGGGGACGATCTCGGCGGCGTAGTACGTGAGCGACGCACCTTCGCCGCTACGCTCGAAGCGACGTACGATGCCGTTCACGAAGCGGGAGCCCCCGGCGGCGCGGATTTCGAGCACGCAGGGTTTGCCGACGATTTCGTCGAACCCGATGTCCGGGTCGTCCGAGCAAAGCGCGACCCGGAAGCTGAACAAGCGACTGATTTCTTCCGTCCCGTCGAAGCCGGTGACCTTGAGGTCTTCCGCGGTCTTCTCACCCACTTTAAATGTGAAGTCCGCTACCGACGCCGGGCGGACCTGCGCTTGAGCCATGGGTATTCCTCCTGGCGCCTCTGGTCAGTGGTTGTCGAGCACAGTTATCACGCGAGCGAACCCTTCCCGCGTGCGAGGTGGGAACCCGCTCGATTTGTAGCCCTGCCCGAGGCGGAAGTCAACAGTCGGCCGTCGCATCGCCCACGCGCGGGCCGGGCTTTCGGAACGAAGAACGCCTCCCAGACGCCACGGTTCGCTCAGTGTTCCCTTCATACGTCCGTCGTGCCCGTCACGGAAATGTGCGCCGACGATCATGGCCCGATAGCTTACCGACGGAGGAAGTATTCCATCAAGTCATCCGCGCGCTCGGGATGCAGTTCGCCGGCCACAGCGTTGTTCTCGTCAAACGCCTCGCCCCGGTTGGACTCGATGCCGCTGCCGGCAAGAACCAACAGTGTGCGACCGGCCAGGTCCGGGTGCCGCGCCGCGCCGGCCGCCTGGGCCGGG
>JBHHZX010000105.1:0-10846 GCA_046758265.1 Phycisphaerae bacterium | reverse complement strand
TAGCCGACGGGTCAAACTTCGACGGGCGATCGCGGTACTGAAAAAGGAATTGCGGCAACTCGCCAAAACCGGCAAGCCGCAGAAACGGGGAGACGAAAGCGACGAAGAAATCCGGAAGCTACTTCGAGAGCTGGTTCGCCATGCCCTCGGCGAGGCGCCGGGTGAGGTTGAACCCGAGAACGTGACGGCTCTCAAGGAGCTTCAGCTCGAAGAAGCGCAGAAAGAGGTGACCGCGATTTACGCGGCCGCGCGCGAACGCAAGGAGTACTCGGAGACCGCGCACGTCACCGCTTATGTCATCCCGGAGCCGGACCAGGAACTCGACGTTTCCCGCTTGGCGCGCGCTAAGCGGCTCAAACTGCATGGCGTTGTGTCAGACGGTTTCATCGGCAGGCCGTTCCTGATGACCGACAAGCCCTTCCTGCGCCGGCTCGTTATGGTGGCGCGGCTGGCCGATTTGAAGTAAGCTGCGTTGACGATCTGCCTTTGTGGAGAATCGGACGCTCACTCTAGACCGCATGGGAGCCCTTCCGCGCGCGGCAACCCGCATGGAGACGCTCAATGAAACTGAGAGAGGAGCCGCGGCGAATTTGCCGCCGGTCGCGCGACCGAACGCATTTCCCGTCGCTTCCGACTCGTGTGGCTTTCTTCTTCCGTGCTACACTGTAGTGCGAGCCAAAGGGACGTGCGTTAACCGACCAAGGCGCGCTCGATCGACCAAGGGAGAGACGATGAAGCTGAGGGATTACTCGATCGTGTTAATTGCGGCGACTCTGATCACTGCCACGCCGCTGTTTGCCACCGAATTGGGGGACCCCGCGCCGGAGCTCAAAGTTACCGAGTGGCTCAAAGGCGAGCCGGTGGTCCTGGCGGACGGCAAGGACAAGAACGTCTACGTGATCGAGATCTGGGCCACCACGTGCCCACACTCGTGCGCCTGTATTCCCTACTTGACGGAGATGCAAAAGAAGTATCAAGAGCGGGGCGTCGTTTTTATCGCCCTGAGCAGTGAGAGGGCCAGTACGCTGAAGCGGTTTGTGGCAAAAATGGGCGCGAAAATGGAGTATCGTGTCGCCGTTGACCAGCACCAGGCTACTGCGAAGCAGTACATGCAGGGCTTTCAGGTCAACACCATCCCGCACACGTTCCTGATCGACAAGAGTGGTGCCGTCGTCTGGCACGGACATCCCATGCACGGGTTGGAAAAGGCCCTCGACGCCGTCCTCGCTGGCACGTACGACATTGAAGCGCGCCGCCGCGTCGAGGAGGCCCGCCGGCTCATGCCGAGCTACATCCAGAAGGTGAGATCCGCCGGTCGGGCCGACGAAGCCGCCGAGCTCGGGGAGAAGATCATCACCTACGGCCAGGGCGATGCACTGCTGATGAAGGAGTTTGCCTGGACCATCGTGGCCAAACCGGGGTTGGCCAAGCGCGACCTTAAGTTGGCCATGCGCGCCGCCCAGACCGCCTACGACGCCTGCGAAGGCAAGGATGCCGGCATCGTGGACACCTACGCCCGCGTCCTGTTCGAAACCGGCAAGAGGGAAGAGGCCGTCGAATACCAGGAGAAGGCGGTCAAGCTCGCGGAGGGGCAAGAGTTCCAGAAAGAACTCCAAGAGACGCTCGACATGTACAGGCATCTCGCCGGCGAGTAGCGCCTACCGCGACGTGACACCGGTTGGTAGGCGTCCGACCGCCACAAGAAGCGCAGTCTCCGGCAGCGGGGCGGCCGCCCCTTCTGGCGTCAGCTCAGCAGGCGTGGCAAACGGCGATCTGGCCCTTAGCCGGCGGTGCCGCGTCATAAGCGCGCAAAAAGGCTGAGAGCCCGCACCTTTATCTGTTGCCTTTCTTTCGTTGCAGTTCGCAGCGGACTCTCAGCTAACCGTGATATGTTTCACCAACGGTGCTATGCACCGTCTGCCTATAGTATAACTCACATTCTGCCCCTTTGCGCGAAAATCTTTCGCGTCGGGGCCCGTGATTTGTTCTCGCCGGCAGGCCGGTTTCCGGACTCCGCTCACTCGAACAGCCGCGGCTGCCTCGGATCGTCCGCTGTGCTCCGAAACTCGCCGTCGGCCAGTTCCGTGACGATCCGCATTCTGTCTCTGATTTCCTCGATTGACCGAATTACCCGTCGCGTTCGCGCTTCACGCGTGACGCTGTACCCCCGCCGCAAGACGCGCTTCGGGTCGCAGGCGGCGATCGCTTCCACACGCGCCTTCAAGAGGCGGCGGTGGTGCGCCACGGCCTGGCGCAGCGTGGCCGCAATGCGTTGGCGCGCGTGGTGCAAGTGTTCGTCATAACGCTCCAGTCGCCCGCTGGGCACCACCCGCTGCAACCGCGCCACTCGCGCATTGACCCGCCGTTCGTGAAAGAGCAGCACTCGCTCAACCCCTCGGCGGGCTCGAGACACGCGTTGTTCCAGCCGCTGTGAGAGCTGCGCAACGCGCATACCGGACCCGAACCGCAGGATCGAGACCTCCGCGTGTCCCAACCGCTCGCGGGCCATCCGGAACCGCCCCGCGGTGACGAGACGTAGCCGCTGCTGTCTTTCGTCGACCAGTTGGCCGCGTTCACGCACTCTCGCGAGCGGCCGGGCCAGTCCGTCAGACGCCAGGAGGGCCTCGAGTCGACTGCGGGCCAAGTCCACCGCCTGGCCGGTGGCGCGCAGCACGCGCGCCGCCTGGCGGTCAAGCCACTCGAGCAGGTCCACCAGACGAGGGGCGATCAGCTCGGCGGCCGCGGTCGGCGTCGCCGCACGCACGTCCGCCACCAGATCGCTGATTGTGACGTCGACCTCATGTCCGACCGCACTGACGATCGGAATCGCGCCCAGCGCGATCGCCCGTGCCACAACCTCTTCGTTGAACGCCCAGAGGTCCTCGAGTGAGCCGCCGCCGCGACCCACGATCGCCACGTCGATGCCGCCAAGAAGCTGCGCGTGGCGGTTCATTTGCCGGATCGCGCCGGCAATCTCTTGCGCTGCTCCCTCGCCCTGCACGCGAACGGGAAAGACGAGAATTTCCACCGCGGGAAACCGTCGGGCCAGCGTCTGTGAGATGTCGCGGATCGCCGCTCCGGAGGGGCTGGTCACGACGGCCACGCGCTGCGGTACCTTTGGCAACGGCTTTTTGCGCTCGGGATCGAACAGGCCCTCCCGTTCCAGACGCTCTCGTAGCTGCCGAAACGCAACCTCGAGCGCTCCCACGCCACGCGGCTCGAGTTTGCGCACGATCAACTGATACGTTCCGCGCGGCGTGTAGACTTCCAGGCCGCCGGTCGCGATCACTTCCATGCCGAGCTCGGGGGTGAACTTGAGCCTGACCGCCGCGCTGCGCCACATGACGCAGCGCAACTCGCTGTACGCGTCCTTCAGTGAGAAGTAGAGATGTCCGCTCTGCGGACGAGACAGGTCGCCGATCTCTCCCAGCACGTGCAGTGTGGCGGGAATGTGCCGGGCGAGCGCGCCACGCACCAATTCGTTCACGGCGCGCGGCGTCATCGTCGCCGGGGCTTCGATGGCCGGCATGCGCTCCGATTCCGGCACCCGGATCCGTGACGGGTCGAATGGCAAGCGTTGCGGCAAGGTCTTCCCTCGCAGCGGTTCGTCGTTGGTGACAACTCTACCCGCATTGACTCGACGCCGCGACCGGCGAAGCGAAAGTCAGCGGTGCGTGGCAAACCCGTACTTTTGAAATTCCAGCCGCTCGCGTATACTCCTCGCATGCGGCCCATCGCCATGATCAATCAAAAAGGCGGCGTTGGCAAAACCACCACTGCGGTCAACGTCGCCGCAGCCCTGGCGCGCGATGGGCAACGCGTGCTGCTCGTCGACCTCGACCCGCAGGCGCACGCCACCATGCACCTGGGAATCGAACCGGCCCCGGACGAGCCTGGCATCTATGATATTCTCGTGAGCGGTACCGACGCCGCCGAGGCCTTGCGCGAGACTTCCGAAAACCTGACGCTGATCCCCGCCCACATCGACCTCGTCGCTGCGGAGCTGGAACTGGCCCGGCGGCCGGAGCGCGAGCTGATCCTCCGGCACGCATTGGAACCGCTGTATGACCGCTTTGACACGCTGATCATCGACTGCCCGCCGTCGCTGGGCACACTGACGGTCAACGCCCTGGCCGCCGTCGAGGAGGTCATCATCCCTCTTCAGCCGCACTTTCTCGCGCTGCAGGGGCTCGGGCGGCTGCTCGAAACCGTGGCGTTGGTCCGCGACGTGTTGAACCCGCCGCTGCGCATCGCCGGCGTCGTCCTCTGCCTGTACGAGAAGGGCACGCGTCTGGCGCAAGAAGTGGCTGCGGATGTGCGCCAGTTCATCGCGCGCGCCTCCCCGCAAGACGCCTGGTACGGCGCACGCGTGTTCGACACAGCCATTCGCCGCAACGTCAAACTGGCCGAATGTCCCAGTTTCGGGCGAACAATCTTTGACTACGCGCCCAGCAGCCATGGTGCCAAGGACTACGGCGCACTGGCGCGCGAGATGCGCGAAATGATTCTGCCGATCATTGGGGAACACACGGGCGAAGGAGGCGAAGCCGCGGGAGCTGCCCTGTCTGCAACGCGGCGCGAGGTTCTGGCGTCGGCAACTCCGGGGCAGGGCGGTGCCGCCGCAGAGACATGCGTGGTCCGGGAAGCGCGTGCCGACGTCGACAAGGTCCTGCCGGCGGGCTCACGAGCGCCTCTGGGTGACCTGTCGGAGGGAGCGGACCCGCTCGCGCCACCCGCGGCGTCCAGCTCGAGTGCTCCTGTTACGCCTGACACCGCCCCCTAGCCACCGCTGCCCAATGCTGAAGTGGTCGAGAGCCTGGGAACGTTGGTATCGCCGAGCGTTGCCGGCCTATTGGATCTTTTTGTTTTGCGCGACCCACTTCCCGAGACCGAAACTCCCGGGTCAGATTCCGAGTGAGGACAAGCTCGTCCACTTCGTCGCCTTCGGCGTGCTGGCGTTTTTGTTCTGGCGCGGCGCTGAGAGCTTCAAACGCAAGCTCTCCAACCACTTTGTTTTGTTTGTGGTCGTGGGGCTTATCGTTTTCTCGGCTGTGGACGAGTACCTCCAGCAGTTCGTCAATCGCGGCACGTCCCTGGCCGACTGGCTCGCCAACCTGGCCGGCATTGCCGTGGCGCTGATTCCACTGGAGCTCCGCCGCCGATCCGCCGGCCCCTCGCCGATCGCAGAGCGCGACCGTCACGAACCCTAGGAGGCCACTGCTGGCGGAAGCGCGGCGGCGCCAGTGGATTTGCGGAGCGGATCTTTGTAGAATGATGGTTTAGGGTCGAGCCGCTGACCATACCGCGGAGGAAAGATGCTCTTTCAGCCGCCTTTGGCGCCTCAATACACCCAACTCTCCCAAGACGATCTGTGCGCCGGCATACAGAAGTTCAGGAACCGACTCGGGCACCGCCTAGTCATCCTCGGCCACCACTACCAGCAAGACGACGTCATTCAGTTCGCCGACTTCACCGGCGACAGCCTCAAGCTCTCCCAGCTCGCGGCGGAGCAATCTGACGCCGAATACATCGTCTTTTGCGGCGTACACTTCATGGCCGAGTCTGCGGACATCCTGACCAGTGACAAGCAGCAGGTCATCCTGCCCGACCTGTCGGCCGGTTGCAGCATGGCCGACATGGCCCACATCGACCAGGCCGAGGAGGCCTGGTCTTTCCTGGAGGAGGCGACAGACACGCCGATCACCCCGGTGACCTACGTGAACTCCTCGGCGGCGGTGAAAGCGTTCGTCGGCCGCCGCGATGGCGCCTGCTGCACGAGCTCCAACGCCAGAATGGTGCTCGACTGGGCCCTGCATGGAGCCACGCCCGACGGCCCCCTCGACCTGGGCCGTAAGGTCATGTTCCTGCCCGACCAGCACCTGGGCCGCAATACGGCGTACGCCTTGGGCTGGCCGCTGGGGAGCATGGCGGTCTACGATCCGAAACAACCCGAAGGCGGCTTGCGGCCGGAGCAGGTTCGCGAGGCCCGCTTCATCCTCTGGAAGGGTCATTGCTCGGTCCACCAGTTGTTCAACGTGCAGCAGGTGGAAGCGATCCGCGCCCTCGAGGACCCTTACCAGATCGTGGTACATCCCGAGTGCACGTGGGAAGTCTGCCAAGAGGCCGACCGGGTCGGCAGCACCGAGTACATCATCAAAACGGTCCGGGAAGCGCCGCCGGGCTCCTATTGGGCCGTCGGCACCGAGCTGCACCTCGTCCAGCGCCTCGCCGCGACGTACCCGGAGAAGCACGTGCGCTCGCTGGCGGGCATCCAGTGCCTGTGCACCACGATGTACCGCATCGACCCGAAGCACCTGTACTGGGCGCTCGAGCAACTGACCTCCGGCCGGGTTGTGAACCGGATCGCGGTTGAGGACGAGACGAAGCATTGGTCGCGCGTTGCGCTCGATCGCATGCTCGAGCTCCGCCCGGCCCAACCCGTCTCGGCCAAGTGAGCGGGGTACCCACACCGACCGCTCGCCGCAAAGGGCGTTCCCTGGGAAATGTAGCGGCCGGCGCCCCCGCCGGCCGTTGTCTGCGAGACTGGTCTGCAATCGGCGGTCTTCGAATCCGCGGCGGCGCTAACAGCCGCTCCCGTAGTTCGCCAGTAGCGCCGACAAGTCGTCGAGATCGACGTCCCCGTCAGCATCGAGATCACCGTCTTCATACCCGGCATCGCTGGTCACGCCGTAATTGCTGAGCAGAGTTGCCAGATCGCTCAGGTCAACGTCGCCGTCGTCGTCCAGATCGCCGGCGCAGATGACCGAAAACGTGAACACGGCGTCGCCGCCGGGCAGCCCTTCGCCGCTCGGCAACGAGCTGGGGTCAGCCGGATCGCTGATCTCACCATCCAGCGCGATCCCGTTGGTCGATTGGATCGAATCGCTGATCGTGACGGTGTAGCTCCCCGCCGGCAGTGGTCCGCCAAAGTCGAGCGTGGCGGTGTAGCCGCCCGCCGAATAGCTGAACGTAAACGTGACGGGGCCGGCAACCTCTTCCTCGACGGAGAAGTCGGCAGCCCCGCAGTTCACATCCTCGCTGAAGGTGACAGTGAGTTGGTCGGGGGCGGCGCTGGGCAGAAACGCCTCGCCGGGCAGCGGACCCGTCTGCGCCACGACCGGCGGCCCCGCGACGTAGCTTACCTCGGCCAGCGACGTGTGCAGGATCCAATCGAACTCATCGAGCACGACGTCGGTGGCGGCCCCGGGAATCGGGATCACAAAGTGCTCGGAATCCGCGTCGTTCCACGCCACGTAAGTCTCACTGCCGCCGGCATGACCGACCCGCACGTCGATCGGCATGATGAACGTGCCGTACGACGCCTGCTGCACCTGATCGATGTACAGCCGGAGGTAGTTCTGCCCGTTGATCTCGTCGGTCTCCCAGCCGTACTGATACGCCGGCGCCCCGATCCCATACACCCACTCGTCGAAGAACCACGTCAGGTCTTGCCCGTAAACCGCCGCGGCGACCGTCGCGAAGTCGTCCGTCGTCGCCGCGCTGTCCTCAAACGCCGCCCGGTATTGGGCGAGAATGTCGAAAAACGTGTCGTCGCCGACCACGTGCCGCAGTTGATGCAGCACCCAGGCCCCTTTGCGGTAGCTGAAGTCGTTGCTGAAGATTCGCCACAGGTTGCTGGTGTCATAGACGTACACGCTGCCGTTAACGTTGCTCGGCCGACGGTTCGCCATCCAGGCGAACAGCGCCGGCAGTCCGCTTGACCCGGGCTTGCGCTCGGCCCACAGCGCTTCGCCATATGTCGCGAAGCCTTCGTTGAGCCAGATGTCGTGCCAGGTACGGCAGGTGACGGCGTCACCCCACCACTGGTGGGCCAGCTCATGCGCGGTGATCCACTCGCTAAAGGTACCCTGGCCGGTGTTCGTCTGGTGCTCCATCGCACCGCCGAATGCAAACTCGTAAATACCGTATTTCTCCTCGATGAACGGGTAGAGTCCGTAGACCTCGCGGAACGTATCGAGCATCTGGATGCACTTCTCCCACGCTTGCCGGTGGGAAGGGGTGTCCTCGGCGGGAAAGATGTTGAACTCGACGGGCATCGTTCCGGAGCCGTAGTCGTAGTCAACCGTCCAGGTGTTGTAGTTGGTCGAAGAGAAGCAGACCAGGTAGGTCGTGATCGGGTAATCGCTCGCCCAGCGGTAGCGGCTGCGATTCCCGGGAAGGGTGTCAACGCCCACCAGCAGCCCGTTGGAAACACTGCGCATGTTGTCGGGCGCGGTGACGGCCAGCTCAAGTGTCGCCTTGTCGGCGTTGTCACCCGGCTCGCCCAGGTCGCCGTCCTTGCACGGCCACCAGGTGTAGGAGTAGTAAGGCTCGCTGAGCGTGAAAACCAGATCCTCGCCGTTCTGCGACGTGAACTCGATCGATCCGAGACCGAGCGAGACGGCCGGCCCGTTGTACGCAATCTCCAGAGTGAAGATCTCGCCGGTGGCATAGGCGCGGTCGAGCGTCGCCTGCCGCGTCGTGGTGCTGAGGTCGCTGATCGTCACCGGCGTGGTGCCGTTGATGATCGCCGACGTGATCGTGAAGTTCGCGCGCAGGCGGAAGGTGAGCTCGGTGAGCCCGTCGACCAGGCTTTGGATCGTCATCGTGTTGCTGCCGGAGATCGTCGCGCTCGACGGGAAGATTTCGATGTCCAGGTTGTTGTGCAGCAGGTCCGTGTCGTCGAGGCCCTCGCGCAGGACGGTCCAGCCCGGATCGTCTTCGAGAACCGCCTTTCTTGCCAGGTAACGCAGCGCCAGGGCGCGCGCCTTCCCGCAGCCGACGCACTCCAGATCATGCCGGCTTGCCTCGACAGACGTGCCCGCCAGACGTGGGGGATCGGAATTCGCAGCTCGCGCGTGGTTCAGCGCGAAAGGCAAGATCACAGCGCAAACAACGAAAACCGCACGATCGATTGTCGGGAAGCGATTCGTCATTACAACAGCCCCTCACCTGTGCTCGGAACGTGGTCAGACAACCCATTCATCCTATTGTGGCAGATCGGCCGGAGCAAGCCTTAAACGGTGCTGCGGGCCCGAAACACGGGCGCCGCGGACCCGATCGAGCCGCTCGGTCTGGGCCGTGGCCTCGGCGAATGATCGCCGTACTGCGAAGAACCCGAACACGGCAGCCACTGAAACAAATGGTGGGTTGCGGCCCTCATTCGAGGTTATCAGGCCGAAGATGTTCAGAGTGCTCACGGATACCGAACAGAAGCCTTTGATCTTGCTCCGGACAGGGATACATTCCTTAAATGGCAATCGGAGGGAATAGGAACATCGCCGGAGGTGCACGACCCTGCGGAGGCCGATGGGCCTTGACGCTGATTGAGCTGCTGGTCGTAGTGGCCGTGATCGCGCTGCTGATCAGCATCCTGCTGCCGGCGCTCTCGAACGCCCGCCAGCAGGCCCGCGCGACCAAGTGCCTCGCCCACCTGCGGGTGCTCGGCGAGGGCCTGGTGATCTACGTGAGCGAGTACCGCGACGTCTTGCCGCCCGGCCGCCTGCCGAAGATCGACGAGTGCAACGCTTATGCCGACCTGTTCGGCCGCCGCAAGTATCGCCCGACGTTCACGGCGATGATGAGCCCGGCAGTCGGCGCCCCGCCGTTCGAGGATCCCATGCCCTGTGACATTGAGGGCCAGACGGACCGCTTCGGCGAAGACGGCGATCGACAGAACTATTCGTACGACGTGTACGTCTGCCCGAGTGTGCCGGAGCGGACCGACGAGCGGAACGGCAGCTACGGCTACAACTACCAGTTCCTCGGTAACTCGCGGCTGTCCGATGACAACGACGTGCACTCATACAAGAACTGGCCGGTGCAGGTCACGTGGGTCCGCAACCCGGCGAGCACCGTCGCCGCCGGCGACTGCATGGGAACCGCCACGTCGTGGCCGTCGGCACAGCGGCTGGAATACGACAACAACTCACGCGACGCCGACCGGTTCGGTAACGAGGGGTTTAATCTCGATCCGCCGCGGGTCGATCCGGTGAACGGCGAGATGGCAAACTTCGGCGCTTCGCCGCAGTCGCGCTCCGCCGCCGACCCACGTCACCGCGGCATGGCGAACGTCCTCTGGGTGGATAGCCACGCTGGCGCCCAAACGCTGCAACAGCTTGGCTATGAATTCGAGGTCGACGGCGTCATCGGCTTCGACGGCGAAAACGTGCTCTGGTCCGGTAACGGCCTCGACGTTCCCTGGACGCCGGATTTCACATTGAACCAGTAACCTGTAGGCTGGGCTCCGCCCACCATCTTCCCGTCTCTGCGCTCACACCGGCTGATAGCCGGTGCCACACGGCGGTGCAATGCAGGCTTCGCATCAAAACCTGCCGGCACTGATGCCGAACGTGATCTTGTCGTCCTCGATCGGGGTCAGTGTGTCGCGCTGCCATTTGCCGTCCACCCAACGGTAGCGGCGAACTTCACGCTGGTCGTCCGCGGCGACGTAGATTTCCTGCACGCCGTCGCCGTCGAGGTCTCCCAATACCGTCGCATGCTCGAACCCGCCTGACTGGTTGTCGATTAACTCGGCGTTCCACTCGCCGGGGCCCGGTCGCGCGAGCCAGATCCCGCGCTTGTGCGTCGAGGCGATGAGTTCCGGCTGGCCGTCGCCGTCAACGTCGCCCGCGTTGAGAAAGCGACAGAGCTTGTCCGGCAGCGTGCAAACCACTTGCCCGACGTACCGCCCGTCTTCAAATCGGTACCGCTTGATCAACGTCCGGTCGGCCTCAGCGGGGGCGCCGGCCCGCTTGCCCAACTCGGCCTCAATGGCGGCCAGGAGCACGGGACGATCATCGCCCTCTATGTTGGCAACCAGGATCTCCTTGACGTGCCGGAGCGG
>JBHHZX010000104.1:0-10893 GCA_046758265.1 Phycisphaerae bacterium | reverse complement strand
CGTTGACGCCGGTGGGTTTCTCATGACCGACGGTGTCGAAGGCGTCAACACACAGTGGAATCTTGACCTCCCGGCCAACGGCACCGTCGCCGGCTTCGCCGCCTACCTGCCGGACCAGCAAACGCCGCTGCCCTATGCGTACGATTGCTTCCGCTGCCACACGACCGGCCCGCAAGCACAAGATCCCGCCAATCCACGGTCGCAGGACGGCCGCCCGGGCATCCTCGGCACATGGGCCGAGCCGGGTGTACAGTGCGAGGCCTGCCACGGCCCGGGTTCCAACCATGTGCCCAACCCGCAGGCGCGCGCCCTTTTCGTCGATTCCACGTCGCAAACGTGTGCCCGCTGCCATACCGCGGGCGATGACCCGAAGGTGATTGTCGCCGCAGGGGGGTACGTCAACCCGAACACGCAGTACGCCGAGCTGCTCGCCAGCGGCGGCCACGCCAGCTTTGACTGCACGATCTGCCACGACCCTCACGCATCAACGGTTTACGACCGCGCCAACGGCATTCGCAACCAGTGTACGGCATGCCACACTGACGCGAACATGGCCCGCCACGAGGGCCGAGTGTTTACTCGCAGCGGATATGTCGAAACGCTGACGTGTGAGAGCTGCCACATGTCGTTCGCCGGGAAGAGCGGTGCGGCGGCAACGCAGGAGATCGTCGGTGCAGCCGGAAGAATGGGCGACACGCGCTCGCACATCTTCCGGATCGACACGCGCAACGCGAACTTCAATGCGATGTTCAGTAACGGCGGCGGCCGGGTCGTAACGGACGGCCAGGGTCGCGCCGCGGTGACGGTCGACTTCGTCTGCCTGCGGTGCCACGCAGACGAATCTGCGGTGGACAACAGTGCGTTCCCGCTGTCACTTGATTTTGCCAGTCAGATCGCGAGCCGCATCCACGACGTGTTGCCGTAGCGATCGGGCTACGGCTTCGCCGGTCATCGTTAGGTACCGCGGGCAGCACGAACCCTTTGCCGGTCAATCGCCGATCGCGTGCGGCACGCCGTACATGTCGAACTCAAAGGTTTTTCCGCCCACGGTCACAGTGGTTTCGGAGAGGTGTCCGAGGACTCCAAAGAAGAGGGCCAGAACAACGGCGACGACCCCGATCCGGACGGCCCACCTGCGCCTGCGCGGATGCCGCCCCGGGCCGCGCTCGATCAGAGGCCAGAACAGCATGAAGAGAAACGGCACTCCCGAAACGAGTATCCCCAAGAACTTGCCCATCGGGCCGGAGAAGTACTTGAGGAGCTGATAGGTCGGGAGGAAATACCATTCGGGCTTAATGCCCTCGGGGGTGTCCAGCGGGTCGGCGGGCTCGCCGATTTCCCAGGGACGAAGCACGGATAACGTGAAAAGCGCCCCGAAGCAAACCACGGCCACGCAGGCTTCCTTGGCCATGTGGACGGGCCAGAAGGGCACGCCGCTCTCGGGTGGGTAGTGCTTTTCCTGCCCGACGTCTTCGAGCGTCGCCAGGTTGTGCAGGCGCATGAGCACCAGGTGGGCGACGAGCAGGATCACCAGCAGCCACGGCAGCAGCGAGATGTGCACCACGAAGAAGCGTGAAAGCGTTTCCTGCCCGACCGTCGGTCCACCCAGCAGTGCCTCCTTTATGCTCTCCCCGACGAACGGGACCGCACCGACGACTTCCGTCCCGACGGTGGTGGCCCAGTAGGAGAGTTGGTTCCAGGGCAGCAGATAGCCGGTGAAGCCGAAAGCCATGGTGATGAGGAACAGAAACACGCCCAGCACCCAGGTGACCTCGCGCGGTTTCTTGAACGAGCCCATGAAATACGTGCGGGTCATATGCAGGATGACGGCGGCCATCATCAGGGTGGCTCCCCAGGCATGCAGTTGCCGCAGCAGCCAGCCGAAGGGCACGTCGCCGGTGATGTACTGGATGGAGTCGTGAGCCTCTTGCAGCGTCGGCCGATAGTACAGCAGCAATAGGATGCCGGTTGCGAACTGGCTGACGAAGGTCAGCATCGCCAGGCTGCCGAGGACGTGCATCCAGCCGGTGTGGGGGGGCAGCCGCTTGTAGAGCTGCTTGTGGAAAAAGTCGCGCACCACCAGGTAGCGGACCCGCTGGTCAAGGTAGATTTGCCACCGCTTCGGCTCCGGCGCCACCTCGGCTCTCCCTGCTCAGGACTGCACGGCTGATGTGACGATTACTTCGCCCTGGACCACCGATACTTTGTACTCCGGCAGCGGCGTGGGTGGCGGGCCGGAGACCACCTGACCAGCCGCGTCGAACGTCGCCGCGTGGCACGGACACTCGAACTCCCGTTTGGCTTGATTCCAGTGCACGATGCAGCCCAGGTGTGTGCAGACGGCCGAAAAGGCCCGGAACCGCTCGCTGGTTCGGATCACCGCTACTACCTTCCCGCCCAGCGAGACTTTGCGCATGTCCCAGGCGGCCCAGCCGTCTTCGCTGCCGGCGCTGACGTGCTCGCTCCCGCCGCCGCGTTTGCGGGCCGGCAGAACGAACGCGAGCGCCGGCCACAGCAACGCGACGACCGCCGTGGCCCCCATCAGGCTCAGGGTGGCATTCAACAAGCGACGTCGCCCGAGTGACGGAACAGCTTCACGGGCCGGGGCAACCTGACCCGGCTTGCTGACATACGCCCGCTTCAACGCGAGATACTTGCGGTACATCAAGACCGAGAAAACCACCACGAAGCCCCATAATGGCACGAGCACCATCCGTCGCCGAGCCAAGCCGGTTTCCTTCTGGTCGAGGGCGGCCCCTATTTCTTGGCAGGTTTCCGTGACTTCCTGCCAGCGCGTCTGAATCTCGGCTTGGTCGAGCGTGTGCACGAAGGCGTAGAGCGCCATGATCCCCGTCTTCGCATCTTCAGTCCGCAACGCCTCCTCCCGCACGAGCAAGATGCCGCGCGCCACGCGAGCGACACGCTCGGCGGTTCGAGCGTATTCGAATTGAGCCTCGCGGAGCAAGGCCGACAGTTCCTTGCCGCGTTCGAGGGCCAGACGGTCGCTATTCTCGAAAAAGATGCCGTGGCCGCCCGGCCGGCGTTGCCCGGCATGACAGTACCGGCAGGCGGCATCCAGGCGCAGCGATCCGCTGAGGCCATCAACCGCTTCGGTGAACCGGGAACGCAGCACCTCGGGCCTGTCGCCTACTTCGTCGCGAAGCTGGGCATAAACTTCGACGAGTTCCTCCACCGGAGGCGACGCCTCCTCGATGCGGTGATTCCGTGGGTCTCCACCCCCACCATGACACTTGACACAGCGCACCATACCGGGGATGCGGCCGTGCGTGCCCGTCAGGAAGTAATCCTCGATCTGCCGGTGACACTGCCCGCAGACGTGGCCGACCTGGGCAAACCCCGGCGGTGCTGCCCCGTGGCTGCCGTGGCAGGTGGCGCAGTTTGGCGCGCCCGGGTCGCCGCCCTCCAGCACGTACCGGCCGTGCACGCTGTTGCGGTATTGCTCGATGATACTCGCGGAAAGGTTGTACTCCTGCATGAGGTCCCGATCCGCATGGCAGCGGGCACAGGTCGCCGGGATGTTGCGGAAGTGCGTGCGACTGCGGGGGTTGTCGTGCCGGAGTACGTCGTGCGTGCTGTGACAATCCACGCATACGGCGACGCGCTCGTCGCCGGACTGCTTCAGACGCTTCCCGTGGCCACTAACCCAATAAGCCGAGAGCTGGTCGGTTCGCAGTCCGTACGGGTTCATCCGCTCCACGTCGGCATGGCAGGTTCCACACAGTTCGGGAACACCGGCGCGAGCAGGAGTGCCGCGGAAGGAATTCCCGTGGTCGAAGGCAAGCGCTTGCGTCGCGGCCGAGCGCCGGGTCGAGCCCTCGAGTAGAAACCGGCTGCGCTGTTCGGATGTCAATTCGTAGCTCGACTTGCCGCCGTGACAGTCTTGGCAGCGCACGGCGCCCTGGTGCACCGAGACCTCGAACAATTCGACCTGTTCAGGATGACAATCCGAGCACGTTGCGGTTTGAAGCTGCGCAAGCGCCGCCGGGACGGTCAATCCGAGAAAGAGGCCCGCAGCCAGAAGCCAAGCCTCAGGCCGACAGGTGTGGACGGGCGCAAGAATCGATCGCCGGTGGGGCATGGTGTTACTGCAAATACCTGTGTGCCGCGCGACACACACGCCGCGCAAAACCAACCGGGTCAGGCTAGGGGGCGGAAGGAAACGTGTCAACCGGACCGACGGGAGCGCCCGCCGACCCGACGGAAACTACCAGCGCTCCCGCAGGACGGCGAAGTGGCGAATGAACAACGCCGATCGGTGCGGAACTCGTTTACCCGCACCGATCGGCGTTCATGTGACCTCGATCACGTTTGTCGCTCGAGCCTACAGACCTTCCTCGTCGAGGAGTCGCCGGGCCTCTTCCAACAACGACCGGACGTAAGCCGGGTTGTGGACACCGAGACTGCCGTCGCTGTCCGCGTAGTGGTACAGGAAGCGGATTTTCTTGATCGCGTCCGAGACGGTGCTCTGGTCCTCCGGGCCGCCCGCGGCGCTGTATTCCCAGGTCGACTCGTCGCCGAGTCGGTCGGCGATGTCGTCGAGCAGGAACTGGATTTCACTTTGCACCGTGTCCTTCGCCGCGCCCGCCGCTCCGGCCGACGGATGGCAGCCGGTGGCGGCGCAAGCGGCGGTGTTCACCTCGAACGTGTGCCCCGTAATCGCGGGCTCCTCCTCGCTCACGAAGCCCTTGCTGTACATGTGGCACGTCGAGCACTGCTTGGGCGCGAACGAGTGCACCGACAGCCGGCTGGGAACCAGCGGGTCGGGGTCGGACTCGGGCGTCGCCATCTCGCCAACAAAGATGTTGGCCTGCACGCTGTGGTGCGGGCCGCGGGACGTCGCGGTCCAGTCACGGCCGCGGCTGTGATGGCATTGTCCGCAGATGTTGAAGCGCGTCCGGTCGGTGGCGGCGTCGGTCGTGTTGGTCGGCGAGGGGTGGGCCACCTGCGGGAAGCGCAACTGATAGTCGGGCCCGGTCCCCGCATCCTGTTCTTCTTCCTCTTCCTCTTCCTCCGCTATAACGGCGTTCCCCGTGCGCCTGTGCGGATCGTGGCAAACCGCACAGGTGATCGGATTCAGCTCTTCGATCGGCGTGCCTTCCCAGGCGTCCGCCTCGATCTCTTCGCCGTTCACCTGGGCGGCAACGAACGAATCGCCCGAGTGGCACAGGCCGCAGGAGTCCGCCCGGCTACCCTCGGAGAGCCCCTCGGCGACGTGCTCGTTGATGCCGGAGTGTGCGGCTTCCTCCCACTCGTCAACGGTCGGATGATGCGCATCGGTATGGCACCGGCCGCAAACGTCCGCGCCGATGTCCACCACGGGACGCAATGAGACGTCCGCAAGGTTCTGGCGGTGGTCGCGCGCCGCACCGTGGCAGGCTTCGCAGCCGACGCCCGCCAGATCGTTCGTCGTCGCGCGGTCCACGAAGCCACCCGATTCGCCGAACCCGACCGTGTGACAGGCCAGGCACACCGCATTCTCGCCTTGGCCGATCTCTTCGAGCGCGTCGAGCGCCTCGGCGTGGTGCGTTTCTTCCCAGTCCGCATGCTTGACAACGTGGCACAGTGCGCACTCTTGCGAACCGATGAACTTGCCGGTCAGGCCGCTGTTGCCTGTCGGTGGTTCCGCTTCCTCGCAGGCGTCACCCACGCCGTCACCATCCGCGTCCGCCTGGTCGGGGTTGGCAACCGTCGGGCAATTGTCCGCACCGTCCAGGATGCCGTCGCCGTCGGTGTCCAGAAGCGGACAGCCTACTACGAACACGAGACAGCCTGTGATTGCTGCCCCAAGTACCCACCTCAGGAATGACTTTCGGTGCGTTGCTTTTATCGACATAATCGTCCTCCGAACGCGCGTCCACTTGTTGCACCACGATACCCGTTACCACCTACGAAATGTGCCAGAGGCGACACCTCGCAGTGTGCGCGCCATCGATACCGGCTGCGGCGTCTCGGAGATCAGCGTGCGCCACGCGGATTGTGCGCCTCGCAATCCGCCTATCCACTCGCCCGCTCCCACCACAAGGAGTGCCGCTGTGCGTCGACCGGGGCGACACACTCATAGCGAGGTAAGTATCGCCAGCGTGTCCATCTCACGCAATCGCCGAAAGGGGGAGGTTTTCTCCCCCGCTTGGGGGGGGGGACTACAGCATGTGGTTGCGCGCCGCGTAACTGATGGCCTCGGCCCGCGAACTCAGCCCGAGCTTGCGGTAAACGCTCTTGAGATGCGACCGTACGGTCGAAGGAGAAATGTTGGCCCGCTCCGCGATCTCCTCATTGCTCGTGCCGCGGCCGACCAGACGCAGAATCCGCAGTTCCTGGTGGGTGAGGCTGGCGATCGGTTCGGGGGGCATGCCGCCGCTGGTCAAATGGAGCAGGCGGGTGGCCACCGCCCGGGACAGTTCCACCTGGACCGTGCGCTCGCTGGTCACGTCACAGATCAACAGTGCCCGGCCAATCTCCACCCCGTTTTGATCCAGGCAGCGCGTCGCATTCAGCGTCAGGTCGCGCTCGCTCGGCCAGCGCACCGAGATCTCAGCACGGCCCTTACCGTCCTGATTCGTCGTGTCGTACCAGAAAGCTGACATCTGCGGGTCTTTTAACGCCTGCTCAAGCGGACGCCTGACGCACTCGCCAGTTTCTACACCGAGGATGTTCTCGGCGGCGCGGTTCATCCAGACCACCTTCCCGGACGGGGTCGTCAGTACGAGACCGATGGATAATCCGGCGACGGCCTGCGCGAGCAAACAGTCCTCGGACGAGGGACACACCGTCTGGCCGAAGCCCGCGAGATCAACCTGCGAAGACGCGCAAGGGTCGGCGGAGGCGCTGCAATCCCGCTCACGAGCGCGCTGGGCCTGTCCGGCGACGCGTTTGGGAGGTCTACCTCGAGACGCCATCTCGCGCGAACCTTTTCATCGGCCCGAATGCGCGAAAGTATCGTGCACGCAGAATACTACGGTCGGCCCGGACAAAAATCCAGCATGCCGGCCGAACCCGCGGATGAATCATCGTAATCACAGAGCTCGGGTCGGCTTCAACAAACCAGGCTGGCCGTTTCGTTTTTCGCGCCGCAGCGGACGCTGGAGGCACGCCGGCGGTTGGCGAGGCTGACGGTTCAAAGACAACTAAAATCCTTTAGGCTGAGAGTGAGGTTCTCGCAGAGACCCCGGAGCCTGGACTACAATCGTCCAACGGCGCTCTAGGAGGTAGTCGTTCCGCTCCAACGGTGGATGCGCATGCCAGACCGGCGAAACTGCTTGAAGAATCGGCGTTCATCCAGGTACGAGCCCGCCCACCCTATTTCGTTTCACTCATGGCGGCGCTATGCGCAACGAGTTGTTCTGCTCTTGCTCGTCGGGCTGACCTCAGCGATCGGCCGGGCTGCCGATCCGGATAACTGCTTACTCTGCCATCGTTTCCGCGGTCTGAGCCGGCTGGATCCGGAGACCAACGAACTTCGCCTGTTCTTTTGCAGCGCCGAGTATTACGCGTATCGTCAGGGGCAGCACGCGCGCGTGCGCTGCACAGGGTGTCACGAGCGCTCGGAAGTCATCGTTATTCCGCATCAAGTAAAAACGCCGGTGGACTGCACGAGAACGTGCCACATTGCCCCGGCGACGGGCATAGCCTTGCGGTTCAGTCACAAGCGCGTGGCGGAAAGTCTGATACACAGCGTGCATTCAACGGAGAAGCTCACCGCGTTGAGATTCGACCCGCCTTTGCTGCACCCGGGGCAGTCGGCGTGCCTCTATTGCCACGATCAACCGACGTTCGGCCTGAAAGGCGGAATCCCCGCGGGCTTCCTGAGCCATGGCGGCGGCACGCGTTGTGACACGTGTCACAGCGAGGAGCTGCCGCTGGAGGTCAACTACTTCGCAAGCCACGTCGCGGCCCGCATGAAGCCGGCCCGTCCGGTGCGACAGCTTACCCAGGTGTGCGCGGTGTGTCACAGTGATCCGCAGATTGTGGAGCAGATCGGCGGTCACGACGCCGTCGCCAGTTATCTTCACAGCTTTCACGGCAAGGCCAGCCTGCTGGGCAGTCAGGAAACCGCCACCTGCGTAGAGTGCCACTCGCCGGGCACCGGCGACCAGCACCTGATGTTGAGCAAGGGAGAGCCCGACTCCTCGACGCACGTCGTTCAATTGCCCGACACGTGCCGCACCACCGCCTGCCACTCCGGCGCGCCGCCCGAGATGAGCAGCGCGGCCGTGCACCTGGAACTCGATCCGGCGAAGCGCACACCGGAGTTCTATGTGGCTGCGTTTTTTATCTTGCTGACGGCAGGGGTCATGGCAGTTTTCTTTCTGCTGATCCTGCTGGAGTTGCTCGACTCGATCGCGCGGCGCTGGAACCCGCACCACTTTCGGCTGGTCAAACTCGCCCGAGGCCTTCGGCAGGACCCGCAAGGGCGTCGGCTGCTAGAGCGTATGACAATCCACCAGCGCCTCCAACACTGGTGGCTTGTGGTCTCGTTCGTGGTGCTCGCGATCACCGGCATGCCGATCAAATTTGCGGAAGCGCGCTGGTCCCAGAGCCTGGTCGAACTTGTCGGGGGACTGACCGTGGCGCGGGCCCTCCACCGGATCGCCGGCGTCGTGTTGATCGGGGTATTCCTTTACCACGTCGGGTATCTGCTCGTGATACTGATCCGCCAAGTCCACCGGGACCAGCGGCAAGACCTTCGCGAACCGATCTGGAAGAAGATCGTGCGCTCGCCGATGATGCCAAACGGGCGCGACGTCCGCGAATTCCTCCAATTGGCGTCACATCTGCTTTTCCTGCGGCGTGAGCGACCGCTCTTCGGCCGGTACAACTTCATGCAGAAATTCGAGTACTGGGCGGTCTTCTGGGGCGTTCCGATCATGGGACTGAGCGGTCTGGCGCTGTGGGGCATGCCGACTGTGGCGGAACTCCTTTCGGGCCGGGCGCTGAACTTCGCGTTCATCATTCACTCGGACGAAGCGTATCTGGCGTTTATCTACGTCGCGGCGGTGCACCTGTTCACGGTCATTCTGGCGCCGGTAGTGTTTCCGTTGTCGCTCGGGACGCTATCCGGTCAGGCGCCGGCCCGCGAACTGGCCGAATCCCACCGGGGCGAGCTCCAAAACGTCGCGCAGCAAATCGGCATCACGCTGCCGGAACTGGACGCGTCAGAAAAGAACCCGTTCACCTCGGTGCTGACATTCGCCGGCGACCTGACCCGACGGGCCTACAGCGTGGTGCTGATGGGCGCTTACGGCGGCGTGGCGTTCGTGTCGCTGCGATTCCTGATCCTGATGCTTGTAACACGGCAAACCGCCCCGGTGGAAATCGTTGGGATACCCAAACGTCTCGACGCCGACGCATTCTTCGCCGCCGCCGCGCTGCCCGTCGAGCATAGGATGGACCCGGCGCACCGTTCCCGCGGCCCGCTGGCGCACTTTCACCAGATCCCCCAGTGGTTCCAACCCGACCCGCACAACACTTGTACGACCGCGGGCTGCCACAGCCCCCTGCCCCACGGAAAGCGGGTCGAGGTGCGGGCGTTCTTGAACATGCACGCGACCTTCACGGATTGCTCGGTGTGTCATGCCAAAGGCGCCCAAGACGCGCAGCGTGCCCGCTGGTTCTCGTTGACGGATCGCGACCCGATCGAAGTGCCCGCTATTCTGCAGTTGGCTACCCGCCTCGAATCGCCAACACAATCCAGTCCTGAAGAGGCGCTGGAAGTGAATGAAGACCTGATGAGGCTGCTGCGGACAGCGCTACCCGCTGCTGGCCACCACGAGCAGCTCCAGCGCTGGCTACTGCGTCTGGAAACGACGCATCCACGCAGCAAGGTGTGGCGTCAGATTGTCGACGGGATGCGCGACAACATTCACATGCACGTGCACGGCGAATACGGCGCAAAGCTCGGAATGTACAACGGCGACCAACGTGTCGGCGATCCACGCCCTGGGCAGCTCGAGGCGACGCGCACCCTCTTGAGCAAGCGCCAACAGTTGTCGGATGCGGAGCGCGAGTCGTTGCTGCAAACCGTGCACGAGGGTATCGCCCCGATGGGTGCGATGTGCACGCCGTGTCATCAGCCCGACCCAACACTGATGGACATCACGGCATTGGGATTTCCGCAAACGCGCGTGGAGCAGCTCAGTGATAACGCGACCATGCGCGCGGTGCTCAGCATCGAGCAGGGAGAGCCGTTTTATCTCCCGATCGAACGCGACGAAGAAGAACCGTGACGGGACCCTGGCGTTTTTCCAGCGGTCGGGTAGCATGCGCTCGGTCGCGGTTTGAGGGGTATTGCGGCGTGCGGGCCAGTCGGAGCTTTGAGAACCGTTGCCGCAGGTGCGAATTATGGGGGCATTAGTCTATACGTTGTGTGCTTCGTCGATCTTGCAGGTCAGTCGCCCGGCTGCGGCGCGCACGCGACCGCGTCGGAGCGCTACGTGCCTGGCGCGGACCGCGCCGCCGATCGCAGCGAGGCGGTCAGGCCGGTGGTGTCGGTATCTTGTTGGCGCGACCGTTGGTGTGCTGTTGTTGGGCGCGATGGGATTGGTGGGAGCCTCGTCCACCACGCGCCGAACCACCTGGGGGTTCGCCGTGGTCACGGAGACGTCCCCGCCGATCAGTTCGGGGGGCTCTACGGCCAGGAAGGTGGGTCCTACGGCGGCGGCGGTCTTCGCCGCCCCCAAGTCGTGGGCGCACACCACCGTCTCCAGGCCCAGATCGCGGCACCGACTTACCGTCGCCCGCAAGGTGGGTTCGGGGAGAGGCCTCTCCGCGTGGTTGAGGAGGGTTCCCACGGCACCCGCGGCCTGGACGGCCTCGGGCGGAACCCATCCCGTGTGGCTCCCCAGGGGCAGGTTGTCGCAGTGCGGGGCCAGAACG
>JBHHZX010000103.1:0-10957 GCA_046758265.1 Phycisphaerae bacterium | reverse complement strand
ATCCTTCTTGTCGACCACATGCCGGTGGGGATCTGGGGGGAGCTCTTGCCCACTTTGCAAATGCTCAAGGCGCAGCGGAACCCTCCGATGATTGTCCTGGGTTTGCGGGATATCCTGGACGCTCCAACGGTAACGAGGAGGTTGTGGCAAGCAAACGGCGTGTATGAAGCAATTACACAGTACTATGATTCGGTTCTGATTTATGGATGTCAGAAAGTATTTGATACAAGCGCCCTATACGGCCTGGAAGACGGCCTCGCATCTAAGGTCAATTACTGCGGTTATTTGTGCGCAGAAGATTCCTACCAAAGCAGGAATGAAGTTCGCGACATGCTCCAGCTGGCCGACCGCAAGTTTGTGGTGGTCACGGCGGGCGGCGGTCATGACGCCTATCGAATGATGGAATCCTGTATGGCGGCAGTGCGGCTCATGGCATCCGAGATGAACCTGCACGCCCTCTTCATCACTGGTCCTCTGATGGACCGACAGCAGAGAGAGAGTCTGAAGAAACAATCGCTAGGCCTTCCGATTCAAGTCATCAGTCATGTGACCGATCCACTGAGTTACATGAATGCGGCCGATCTCGTGCTAACCATGGCCGGCTACAACTCGCTAATTGAAGCGATTCACCTGCGAAAAAAGACGCTGGTCATACCCCGGCAGGGGCCGAGCGCCGAGCAGAGGCTACGGACCGAGATCTTCGCAAGACTCGGCTTGCTGCAGGCCGTAGACCCGCGGCGCGCAACGCCGTTCGATCTGGCGCGATGCATCGTGGAGAGCCTGAACGCCGGCCCGGTCGAAAACCCACTCCTGCCCATGAACGGGCTCGAGAACGCGGTCGGCCACATGACATCGCTCTTGGCTCGCCGCTGGTCCAGCCAGGCCGTAGCCATGGCCTGAGGCGCGGACCCAAGAAGGGAAGGGGGAATTCCGGTGGAGTGCTTGACCGCTGCGTCGCCAACCTCGATGGGGCCGATGACGCCGACCCAGTTCACGGGCGAGCGGGCGGTTTCCCGTCCCGGAGAAAGGATCGATGTCAAGTAGCCAAGCTGCCCAGAGGATCGCAATCTTCACCCACGACGCCTACGGGGTTGGCCATGTGCGTCGCAGCCTGCATATCGTCAAAGCCCTGGCGGAACGCGCGCCGCATGCCGCGATCCTCTTGATTACAGGGTCTCCGGCAACTGAGCTGTTCAAGCAGTTGCCGCCCAACGCGGATTACGTGAAGCTCCCCACGGTCGTACCGGCGGGCGCACAGGGAACCAAACCCCCGACGCTTGAGATCGGCAGCGCGGAACTGAACGCGCTGCGCAGTCGGATGCTCCATCAGACACTTGAAACCTTCGCCCCGGACGTCTTGCTGGTGGACAACTTCCCTCTGGGTTCGCGACTGGAGCTTTTGGCCAGTCTCCAGAACCTGCGCCAGAGCAGCACGCGCATGGTCTTGGGGCTTCGCGACATTGTCGATCCGCCGAAGAAACTCCGCACCGATTGGTCGCGCGACGGCATTTATCAGGTCGTAGAGCGCTATTACGAACGCATCTTGGTCTATGGCGTACGCGAGGTTCTCGATGTGGCGGACGCCTATGCCTTGCCGCATCGAGTTGCCGATAGAATTCGCTATTGCGGCTACGTCACCGGTGATGCCAAGTCGTCGCGTTCGGCGGACGACGTGCGCGCCGAACTGGGCGCGCGCGAAAAACTGGTTCTGGCAACGGTCGGCGGTGGCGGTGACGGATTTCCCCTGCTCCAGGCCTTCCTCCGAGCCCTGCCATCGTTTCCAGATGCGTCGGCTATGGTCGTTACGGGAGAGTTCATGACATCCGCCGATCGCGACGCGCTGGGCGAGTTGGCAAACGGTCAAACCAACCTCGTTATGCGCCACTTTGTGCGTGACCTGCCCAGTTACATGGCAGCGGCGGATGTTGTCGTGGCGATGGGGGGATATAACACGGCCGCCGAGATCCTGTCGTCAGGGGCTCGTGCCATCGTGGTGCCGCGGACTTGGGGTTCCGGAGAACACGCCGTTCGTAGTCCCCGCCGCGTCGACGGCGAACAGTTGGCTCGAGCGGAGGCCCTGACAAAGATGGAGCTGATCGAGATGCTGCACCCGGATGAACTGGGTCCGGCCGGGCTCGGCCGGCGCATTGCAACAGCGCTCGCAAACCCACGGGCAGAACCAAAGGTGGCCGTCAACGTGCGCGGCGTGGATCGCGTCGCCGGAGAAATCATGGAGCTCGCCAATGGAAACGCGTGAATCAGCGGCATTGCCGCGCGAGCGTCCGGAACACGTTGGTTATGTCCTGAGAAAGTTTCCGGTGCTCTCGGAAACCTTCATCCTCAACGAGATTTTGGGCTTGGAGGCACGGGGGGCGCGTGTGGAGATTTTCTCGCTGGCGCCGCCCAGAGACCCCCGCTTTCACGAAGAACTGGCCAAGTTGCGAGCGCCCGTGTGGTACGTCCCGGGCATCTCCGACCTTAAAACGCTGCTGAAATATAATTTGGCCGCGGCCAAGCGCTATCGCGGAAAGTACCTCCGCACGCTGTTCTACGTCGTATCGAAGGGAAGGCCCGGCCTCTTTTGGCGCTTCCTACAGAGCGGGTATGTCGCGGAACGAGCCGCGCCGCTGCGTTTGCAGCACCTCCACGCTCATTTCGCGACGCGGGCGACGACCGTCGCCCAACTGACCGCAATGATCAGTCGCATCCCCTACAGTTTCACGGCCCATGCCTTCGATATCTACAGCTCCAGGGTCAGGTCAAAAGTACTGCAAGAGAAAATCGACAGGGCAACTTTCGTCGTCACGATCAGCGAAACCAACAAAAGTTATTTGAAAAACATAGCGAACGGCTCAGGGAAAGAGATTTTCCTCGTCCACAATGGGATAAATCTGGCCCGCTTCATGCCGAACGGCGCGGCTCCGAAATCACCTTTCACGATGCTCTGCGTGGCGCGCCTGATCGAGAAGAAGGGGATCGCCTTCCTCATCGAGGCCTGCCGGCACCTCCGCGATCGCGGTGTCCCCTTCCGGTGCTGGATTGTCGGGAAGGGCCGACTGCGGCCGCAATTGCAGGATTTGATCATCCGGTGGAGCCTGAGCGAGCAGGTGCGTCTTCTGGGCTCTCGCAAGCAGGGCGATGTCTTGAAGCGCTATCGCGCAGCCGACCTGTTCGCGCTGCCGTGTATCGTGGACAGCAATGGCAACCGCGAGGGCCTGCCCGTCTCGATCGTCGAGGCGCTCGCCTGCGGCCTGCCGGTCGTCACGACGTCGATCACCGGGATCCCCGAGGTGATCCACCATAGGCACAACGGCCTCTTCGTACCGCAACGCGATCCCAAGGCGCTGGCCGATGCCATCGAACTGCTGATCACCGATACTCGCTTGTATGAGAGCTTACGCGCCAATGCGCGGGAGTCGGTCCTTCCGACCTTCGATCTCAGGGCGACGTCGAAAACGCTCCACCAACTGTTTGTCGAGGGACATCCGTGAAGATCTGTTATCTCTGCGCCGATCGCGGCATTTCATTGACCAAGCATAACGGCGCCTCCGCCCATTTTCGTAGCTTGGTGCGGGCATTCGCGGCTTTGGGGCATGACCTCATGGTCATTACCGCTTCACAGGAAGGCGGACAGGAACTTGAGGTGCCGGTGGTTACCATTCCGGCGCCTGAAACTCTTGACTGGCTCTTTGCGGACACCGAACCGACGAGGGATAGGAAGGAACGCGCCCTCAAACGGGAACGGAAACGCGTTGTCCACGCGTTGGGCCATATTTGGAACAACGTCATGGCAGAGCAGGTGCTCCAGGAGGTCGTTCCGCGATTTCGCCCCGACGTCCTTTTCGAAGTTTACAGCCCGTTCGGCGCGGCCGGAGGGATCATGGCCAAGCGGTTGGGGGTGCGCCATGTCCTGAATGTCCACGCCTCGTTGGCATGGGAGGGCGCGGCCTACCGCCGGCAGGCCCTTCAAGACGCGGCCGAGCTCCTTGAATACGCGGCGTTCGAGTCCGCCTCGCTCATCGTTACGGTGAGCCACGAACTCCGGCATCAGTTACTGACTGCGGGCGTAAGGGCGTCAAAAATCGAAGTGATCCCCAACGGCGTAGATGTAGATCTGTTTGCGCCCGAAGGCCCCACATACCGCAATGGTCTCGATAGTAAGGTGGTGGTTGGCTTTGTCGGCAGCCTGAAAGCCTGGCATGGCGTCGATGTGCTAGCGGAGGCGTTCAAAATACTCGCGTCCGATCCACGACTTCATCTCCTCGTCGTTGGCGACGGTCCCATGGCAGGATTGCTTCGCGATCTCGAGTATGAGCTGCCTGGGCAAGTCACTGTGGTCGGTGCAGTGCACCCGGCTGAGGTCCCCTCCTTTATCCGCGCGATGGATGTGGCCGTCGCGCCCTATCCGCCCCAGGAGCGGTTCTACTTCTCCCCGCTCAAGGTGCTGGAGTATATGGCCACCGGGCGCGCGGTGGTGGCCTCCCGCATCGGCCAGCTCGCGGAACTCATCCGCGACGCCAATACTGGCCTTCTCGTCCCGCCAGGCGACGCCGCGGCGCTGGCGGGGGCGGTCCGTCGCTTGGCCACAGACGAGAGCCTGCGCCGACGTCTCGGTGCACAGGCGGCGGTCGAGGCCCGGCACGCGCACACCTGGGCGCAACGGGCCTCGGAGATCGTCGATCTGGTTCAGAATGTGCACTGATGCCGGAGCCGATGAAAGCAGGCAGGACAGCCTGTTCCGCGGGCAGCTTGGCAAGCGTCCGCCGGAAATGGCGGAGAAGGTGGGAAAAGGGGCGCGCCTTCCTCGGGGTCGGGGCGCGTTTCGTCCCTTACCTGCGCAACCGGTGGGCCACGGTCGCTCTGGCGCTGGCGTTCTCTCTCGGGTTCACCGTGACGCGGTTGCTCGAACCGTGGCCGCTCAAATTGATCATCGACAACGTGCTCCTCGATCTCCCCCTGCCTGGGTTCCTGCCGCCCGGCCTGAGGTCGCCGGAGGGCAGTCCCCTGCTGCTTCTTTACGTCCTCGTCGCGGCGATCATCGTCATCGCCTTCGTCCGCGGGTTCTTCTATTACCGGCAGAGGATCTTGCTGTCCCGCCTGGGTATTGCGATCACCGCGGACCTGCGACTCGACCTCTACAAGCATATCCAATACCTGTCGCTCAGCTTTCACGACCGCCGGCGGACCGGTGACCTCATCGTCCGCCTGACGTCGGACGTTCGGATGTTGCGCCAGGCCTTCGTTGCCCTGCCGTTGGAGCTGATAGGAGGCGTCTTGCTCATCCTGGGCATGGCCATCGTCATGTTCATGATCGATTGGCAGCTGACGATCCTTGCCCTGGCACTGCTGCCCGTCCTGGCCTTCATTGTGCGCAAGTATCGACGGCCCATGAAACACGCCATCCGACAGCAACGCGAGCGCGAGGGGCGCCTTGCCACTCTGGCGGCAGAGGCTTTGGGCGCGATCAGGGTGGTGCAAGGCTTCAGGCGCGAGCGGGACGAGATCAAACGCTTCGGCGGTGCGAACAGGCGCGACCAACGGTCTGGCGTCAGGGCGGCGCGCTTCGAGGCTGAGCTCAAATGGTCTTCGGAACTGGCAGTCGCGATCGTGACCGCTGTCATCGTCTTGCTCGCGACCCGCCGGATCATCGCAGAATCCCTTTCGGTCGGCGATCTGATCGTATTTATCGGCTACGTGCGAATCTATGCGCGGCCGCTACAACGACTCTCGCGCATCATCGAGCGCATGACCCGTGCCACGGCGGCCGGCGAGAGAGTCCTGGAGATTCTCGACACCGAGACCAACGTCAAAGATCATCCAGGGGCCGTCATCGCGCCGCGCTTGCGCGGAGACATTACCTTCGAGCGGGTTTCGGCTGCCTATCGCAAGGGTAGGCCCGTGCTAGACGATATCAATCTGCGAATCAACGCCGGCGAGTGCGTCGCCATCGTTGGGCCGACCGGCGCCGGCAAGAGCACTTTGGTCAGCCTCATCCCTCGCTTTTACGACCCGACACAAGGGCGAGTCTTGATCGACGGGCGAGACATCCGAGAATACACGCTCGACTCCTTGCGCAAGCGGATCAGCGTGGTGTTCCAGGAGCCTCTGCTCTTCGCCACGACGATCGCCGAGAACATCGGCTACGGGAAGCCGAACGCCACAACGGAAGACATCCTCAAGGCGGCGAGGCGGGCGAAGGTCGATCACATTATTTGCCGGCTTCCGGATGGCTACGACACCGTCATCGGCGAACGGGGCGGAACCCTCAGCGGTGGCCAGCGGCAGTGTATCGCCATCGCCCGGGCGATGATCCGCAACGCACCAATCGTCATCCTGGACGAGCTGACCGTCGGGCTGGACGCTGAATCGGCGGCCCTGGTTACGAAGGCTCTCAATCGCCTCATGGAAGGGCGCACGGTCATTATGATCAGCCACGACTTTCACAGCATCCGTGCGGTGGACCGGGTGATCGCGCTCGAGCGCGGCCAGGTTGTGCAAGAGGGCAGCTATTCCGAGCTCATGGCGAGCCAGGGACTGTTTCGCACCCTTGGACAACTTCATGCCGCCCGATAATTGGATTTGCAGGCTCCCCTACATGAAACCCCTGGCCGATACAACTTTCCCAAGTCTGCCGGTGGCTCTGGACGTGGAGGCCGTCCGGGATTTACTGCGCGGCGCCTTGCCGGAGTGCCGAGAGGAGCTGGAGCTGACCGACATCAAGATCTACGACGTCCAGTACAAGCCCGGGGCGCACTGCAAGATCCTTTATCGCTCGAAGTTCTTCGACAAGGCGGTCAATCGTTCCACCCGTCAGCTCCTTTCCGCCCGGCTGCTCCCGCCCGATCAGTCGCCGACGCCGATGTCGCCGGAGCTGCTTGCCCGCTATGAGGCGCTTCCCGCGCGTGTCTTGCGTACGGCGATGACATACCTGCCCGAGGCCCGGATGGCCGTTTACGCCTTTCCGGCGGACCCTGCCTTGCCAGGCCTCATCGACGCCTGCGATCCCGTAGCGATGAAGCAAGGACTAGGTCGGATGTGGGAGCACCGAAGGGCGCGGGTGCGGCGGGTGATCATCCAGCGGCTCGGGTACACGCCCGAGTCCCGCGCCGCCCTCCTTTATGAAGTGCTGAGCGAGGCCAAGGACACCGGCCTGCCGGAGGCGCGGCGCCTGGTTGGCAAGATCGACGCGTTCAAGCGTGCTCCGAGGCTTTTCGCAAGTGCGTGGGCGGTATGGCGCGCGGCCAATAACCGTGTGAACGTGGCCCCACCTGTGGGTTACATCGCTTCCGCCAACCTTTGGCTCCAGGAACATGTTCAAGGGTCCCGACTCGCCGACCTCGCGGGCTCGGAAACGTTCCTGAAACCGGTCCGGCAGACGGCCAAGGCGCTCGCAATCCTCCATGGGCTGGAATTCCCTCTGAGATCGCGGCGGACACCCGAGAAGGAGGCAGCGGTCGTCTACCGCTGGGGCAGCGTGCTGGCCGCGATTCGCCCCGACCAAGCACGAAGGATCAAGCGACTGCGCAACCGTTTGGCCGCCGAGATCGAAAGCCGCGCCACACCCGCCGGCCCCGTTCACGGCGATCTCCACCCGTCCAACATAATCGTGGGCGACGGCCGCGTCACGCTGATCGACGTGGACAGCATGGCCTATGGCGATCCGCTTGTCGATGTGGGACGCTTCCTGGCCTCGCTGCGCACTTCGTCCCTGCGGGTTTTTGGCGTCCCCTCCGGGCTGTCCGAGGCGGGAGAAGGCTTCCTGGACCGATATCTCGCCTGCGTTTCGGCGGATGAAGCACGAGTGCGCCTGTTCGAGGCGGCATGTCTGCTGATCTCCGCCGCCGCCGGATTCCGTCTGCAACGCGCCGGTTGGGCGGATACCGCCGCCATACTCTTGGACGAGGTCGAACGCGTGTTCGCTCTGGCCGAGCGCAGCGCAGCGGCCCTGCCGGGCGTCGGGATGAGCCCACGGCATCGAGCTCTCGAAAACGGCTCGCTCTGGATGAAGGATGGCCAATACATGCGCGCCGTCCTCGATTCCCATATCCGCAAGGCGTACGGCGCAGAGGTTTCGGTTTGCCGCGTGGATTCCAAGCGAGTGACGGAGAAGCATCAGCGAATCCGCTACCGTTTCTCGGGCCGGCGCCGCGGCGAGAAATGGGCGCTATCGCTGGAGGGAATCGCGTGGCGGGGCCGCCGCAGCGGCGTTGGTCCCTTCAAGCGCCTGAGCGTGCTCAGAAAAGCGCTCGACGGAAACCCGGAAGCGCCTCTGCTACCGCGGCCCGTTGCGTACCTGCCGGAGATTTGCCTGCAAGTGACGGAAGCGATGCGCGGTGTCCGCTTGCCCTCTCTGCTGGCCACGCCCCGTGGCCCTGAGGTCACGGCAAGGCTGGCGCGCGCCTTGGCGGTGCTCCATGGCACGCGCGTGGAGCTGAACAAAACGCGCTCCCTCGACGATGAACTTCTGCGCGTGCGCCGAAGAATCGACGGGCTAGGAGCGCATAATCCTGAAATCACCGCACAGGCGGCGCCGTTGTTGGCGAGATTGGAAGAACGGATCCACGAGCTTCCGAAGAGGATCGCCCCTGTTCTGCGCAAGCTATCGCCTAACCATATCCTCTGCCTGGAGGATCAAGTCGCTTTGACGGATGTGGAAGATGTCGTCCTGTCGCACCCCTTCATCGATGTCGCGGATTTCCTGGCGCGGCTCACCGTCATGGGTATACAGCAAGGCAGGTCGGACGAAGCCGCAGAGCTGGCCAAAGCTTTCAGGACCACTTACCTCGCGCCAAAGCGCGCGAACGGCGAAGGATTGGAAGCGTTCGAAGCGTTGGCGCTCTTGCACCTGGCGTGCTCGGAAGCGGCGCGCATCACGTGCGGAATGACCGCGGAGCACCTGCTATCGGACGCCGGCGGTTTGCTGGCCGCGGCTAGGGATTCGGCGCAAGCGAAGTCGAAGTTATGTGAGACGTGAAAGGGCAGGTTGCCAGTCGACGGCTCACGGAGTCCTCGCGAAGGTTGGCTCGGGTCGTGGCCGCCCATTGCCGCGGCGCGGCCGAACTGCCCCGACCCGCCGCGCCGGGACCTGTGGGGATATTACGCGCAGACGACCTTCTTCGACGAGCAGTTCGGGCGCCTGCTAGCGGCGCTCGACGAGCTCGGGCTGCGCGAGAACACCATCCTCGTCTTCTCCTCCGATCACGGCGACATGCACGGCTCGCAGGGCGTCTACAAGAAGCAGTGGCCGTGGGACGAGTCGATCATGGTGCCGTTTATCCTGGACTACCCGCCGGAGGTGAAGCCGGGGTCCCGCTTCAGCTTCCCGATCAGCGTCATCGACGTGATGCCTACACTTCTCGGTCTCGCCGGGATTACGGTTCTGGAGACGGTGGAAGGCGTCGACCTCTCGCCGTTCATCCGCACAGACCGCGACGATCCGCCGGAATCGGTGCTGTTGATGAACCCCTGCCCGTTCAGCATCGGGGATGCGCGCGGCCCCGACCAAGTCCCCACCTACCACGGAATGCGGATGGAATTTAGGGGCGTACGCACGGCTCGCTACACTTATGTGCGCACCATTGATCAGCCCTGGCTCTTGTACGACAACCAGGAAGACCCCTATCAGCTGGCCAACCGCATCGACGACGATGCCATGACGGGCGTGCGCGACGAGCTGGAGGCGATGATGCGCGCCCATATGACCGCGATCGGCGACAAGTTTCTGCCGAAGGAGGCCTATTACGAGAGGTTCAGCTTCGACCTGGACCACCGGGGAAAATTACGGGCCTTGGTGGAAAACCCGTACGACCGGTCGGGCTAGGACGTGTAAGCGTTTCGCTTCGCGGCAAAGGCGCTCAGCTCTTTTGCAAGCCCCGACGAGGGCCCTACGCCCCCACAACTCTACTTTGGAGTCCAGGTCCGTTGGCCCCGGACGGTGCTCAAAGGTGACCTGACCGCCTAAACCCGGCCCAGATTTTGCGAGAGAGTTTTAGCAGGAGCTGGGCCTGCGAAGCAGGTCCCGTCAGCAGCTTGTACGCAAACCCCTGGTTTTCCGTACCCACCTGCTGAACCGCATATTCGACTGAATGTCCGCTTAGAGCACTATCCGGCCCATCACGCTACGCCCCCGCAATGTCCGCTCTGCGGCCCTAAGCGGTCGTATTCAGCCTCGATGTCCGGTGTGAGGCGCTTTGCGGGCGTGCTGCAGGTGGCCTCCGAACGGCAGAGACAGCCAGACGCGGTCGTCCCGATGGCCGACGCTAGTCAGGCAAGCGCCGTTCGCAAATTTGTGCGTTGCTGTCGCGTGAGGAAAAACTCGCCGCTTGCCGGCTTGCGGAGGAGGCGGGCGCCGACTTCGTCAAGACCTCGACCGGGTTTGCATCGGCGGGCGCGACCGCCGACGACGTCGCGTTGATGCGCCAGGCGGTGGGCGACCGGCTGGGCGTGAAGGCGGCCGGCGGAATCAGGGATCTCGCCGCCGCCGTGACCATGCTTGAGGCCGGCGCATCACGATTGGGGTGTTCGTCCTCGGTCGCGATCATGGAACAGCTTGCGACCGGCTGACCTTGCACTGTTTCCCGCAATCCCTTCGGGTCGACGCGCCTCGTTCTAGCCGTCGAGCCCGTCGAGCCGGAGCGCGTTGTCGCGCATCAGCTTGCGCCGCGGCGCCAAGCTTAACGAGGCCAACCTTTCCAGGGCGCAGCTGGAGGGCGCCAGCCTTTCCAGGGCGCAGCTGAATCGCGCCAAAGGTTTGACCCAACCACAGCTCGATGGGGCTTGTGGAAATGAAGAAACCCAGTTGCCCAAGGGTCTCACCGTTGCCCGCTGTTTCTGATGGGACCGTGACCGTTCAGGGTCAGGACCGGTCGTCAGCAACGGTGCGGCAAAAGGTCGGCTTTGTGACCGCAAGCGGACCTCGAAGGCCAAAATGTCCGGTTAGCGCTGGAAAGCGGTCGTG
>JBHHZX010000102.1:0-11072 GCA_046758265.1 Phycisphaerae bacterium | reverse complement strand
AACCTCGAGGCCAAGGGGCTGATCGAGTCGGATTGGCGGGAGACGCCGTCCGGCCGCCAACGCCGCTATTACCGGCTGACCAAGAAGGGCAAGGCCCGGCTGGCCGAGCAGATCCGCCAGTGGCAGGCGGTCGCGCAGGCGATGCAGACGCTCGGCATCGTTTCCGGCGGCACCGCCGGTCTGGAGGCGCCGGCATGAGCGCTGTGACCGCCGCCGACGCGTCGGCATCCGTCTCGCGCTGGCACCGGCTGCTCCACACGCCGCTGCGCGACCTGGTGCGCCTGCGTCTTTCCGGGCGGCTCGATATTGGGGCGGTACTCGCGGCCGCGGAGCTGCCGGCACCGCTGGCCAAGCTTGTGCGGACGACTGTCCGCCGCACGCGCTTGTGGCGGCTCGAGAAAGTGGAAGTGGCCCGCGAGCTGGCGGCGCACTTCCTGGACGGCATCGAAGCCGGCGCCACAGAGGATGAGCTAGTCAAATCCTTCGGCGATCCGCGCCAGGCGGCCAAGCTCATTCGCCGGGCGAAACGCCGCAACCGCCCGGCGGCGTGGAAAGCCACGAGTCTGGCGATACGCTCGGTGCTGGCCTGTTTCGGACTACTGTTTCTCATTTACGTTGGCATGACAATTCGCTTGCACACCGGCTCGCCGAAGCTCTCGCGCAATTATCTGGCTGAGCTGAACGCGCCGGCACTAGCGGTGCCGGAGCAGGACCGCGCCTGGCCGCTGTATCGCGAGGCCTTCCTCAAGAGGAGCGACAACCCAGTGCTCCTACGTCTGGACCCCGGCGCCGAAAACTGGCCCGAGCTTGTTGCCTACGCGGAACGGAACGTCGAAGCGATCGCGCTGTATCACGCGGCGGCACGTAAGCCGCACCTTGGTCGTGTCTACGGGTCCGCCGAAGATCTCAAGCTGGACAGAACCGAGGGCGGCGAGGCGCGTGCCTGCGACTTCGATTTCGGCCCACCCACCGAAGAGAACCCGCCTTTGATCGGTGTGGTGGTCCCGGAAATGTGGCACTTTCGCGCCGCAGCGAAACTGCTGGCGATTGACGCACACATCGCCGCCGTCGACGGCGATGCCGAGCGCGCCTACCGCGACCTCGAAACGATTTTCCGGATCGTCGAGCACAACTCCGAGAGTCTGCTGGCGCACCCGAACCTGGTCGCAATCGCGATCCTGCGTCTGAACGTGGACACGATCGGCAAAGTCCTGGCCGACCAGCCTGATTTGTTCAGTGACGAGCAGTTGGTTCAGCTTTCGCATCGACTCGCCGGGATTCCCGTGGGCGAAGCACTGCGTCGGTCCTTCGCCGTCGTACGCTTGGTGTTCGAGGACTTCGTGCAGCGGCTGTATACCGATGACGGCGACGGCAACGGGCACTTGACGTCGGAGTCGCCGGAATTGTTGGCCTATCTCTACGGTCCCGGAGACTACACGCTGGACGGAATGTTCGAGGGCGCGAGCAGTGCATTGGTCATGCCGGCGATGGGCGTGGTTGTCGTCGATCGTCGCGCCATGACGCGCAAGTTCAACGAGTTGGTGACACTGGCCGAAGCGGAGGCGCAGCTACCGCTCTGGGCGCGGGAGGAATCCGGCGCCGACCAGGCGCTCGACCGTATCGCCAGTTCTCCGCTCGAACGTCTGCGCTACTCACTGGCCGTGCTCCTGATGCCATCGCTGTCGCGTGCTTCGACAATCGCCGAGTTGGCAACACAACGACGCGACGCAGTGTTGGCGGCGCTGGCGTGCGAGCTTTATCGGCGGCGCAACGGCGATTGGCCGCGTTCGCTTGCCGACCTGTCCCCGCGTTACCTTCCCACACCGCCGATCGATCGCTTCGACGGCCAGCCGCTGCGCTATCGCTTGATCGATGGGCACCCCCTGATTTACTCGATCGGCATGGACCTCGACGACGATGGCGGACGCGTTCCCGAGGATCGCATCGACAAACGGCGCATCGGCGACTGGCTGCCACCAAGCGTCGTAAAGGCAATGAAAACCAGCGGCTCGCCGGAACTTCCCGACGGCGACTGGGTGCTCTGGCCGCCGCTGGAGTGACGAGTGGGGAAGAAGCGGCCAAACTACGCTAACGAGTTTGACAAAAGAGGGAAAGCCGCGGGCTTCATTCCGCAACGAGAGCCGCGCAGGCTGAAGCCTGCGGCTCAACGGTGGCTTTGTCGGGCGCTTTAGTGAGCGTGCCTCCGGTGAAGGCGGCGCGGGGCACGAACTGTGTTTTTCCGAGCATTGCGACGTGATGAGGCGCCACACCGGCGTATAATCTGGGCTGCTCAAGAATCCCCGGCGCGCCGGAACGCCTCGGTTCCATTGGCGACGGGAAGACTGGTCGTAGGGTGCGGGTGTGGGCCAATTCGACCGGTGGAGCAGCACGATGGCTATACCGTACGCGACCGGCGAAGCGCTGACGTGCCAGGAGATTCGGGAACTCGATATCCTCGCGATCGAGCACGTTGGGATTCCCGGGATCGTCCTGATGGAGAACGCCGCCCGGGCGGTGGCCGACTGTATCTATCAGGCGTTGCTGGACCCGACGAACTCGCATGTGCTGTTTTTCTGCGGGCCGGGCAACAACGGCGGGGACGGATTCGTGGCGGCGCGTCACCTGCGGAACGCCGGTGTGAGGGTGACCGTTGTGCTGGCGGCGTCGCGCGAGCAGTCCAAGGGCGACGCCGCGCTCAATCTCGGCATCTACGAGCGGATGGAAGGTGCGTTGCTCGACGGGTCCGAGCCGGATCGGTTCGCACAGGTCCGCGGCCAACTGGACACCGCCGACGTGATCGTGGACGCGTTGCTCGGGACCGGCTCGACGGGCGCGCCGCGTGGCGTGATGGCCGAACTGATCCGGCTCGCCAATGCGGCGCCGCGGGCCCGTCGCGTAGCGATTGATATTCCGTCGGGGCTGAACGCAGACACCGGCGAGGTCAGTGAGCCCTGTTTCAAAGCCGATGCCACCGTGACGTTCGTGGCGCCGAAGGTTGGCTTTGCCGCGTCGTCGGCCCGCGCGGTTCTGGGGCGCGTGGTGGTCGCGGATATCGGCGTGCCGCGGGAATTGATTCCCGGGCGGAAAGAAATCTCGTCGGGCGCTTGACTGTTAGGTATATGTTTGCATAATCGGCGGCGTGGCGGGGGTTGGCGAAGCGGTGGCGTTGGTCGGTTGTCGCGTGTGGTGGTGAGTCTCAAATGCGAGGGTGGATCCATGGCAGAAAGACGCGAAGAGAATCGTGCTGAGGCGTTGCAGCGGGCTATTCAGCAGATCGAAAAGTCGTTCGGCAAAGGCACAATCATGTACCTCAAGGACGCACCGGGCGCCGTCACCGATGGCATCTCGACCGGCGCGCTGTCGCTCGATCTGGCGCTCGGCGGAGCTGGGATTCCGCGCGGCCGGACGGTCGAGATCTTCGGGCCGGAGGGCTCGGGGAAGACAACGCTCTGTCTGCACGTCATCGCCGAGACGCAGAAAGCCGGCGGCGCCGCAGCGTTTATCGACGTCGAACACGCGTTCGACCCGTCGTGGGGGAAGCGACTGGGCATAAACCTCGAGGAGCTGATGGTCAACCAGCCGAGCTGCGGTGAAGAGGCGCTCGAGATCTGCGAACTGTTGGTGCGCTCAAACGCCCTGGATGCCATCGTGATCGATTCGGTGGCGGCCCTGGTGCCGCGGCACGAACTGGAAGGGCAAATGGGTGAGCCGCAGGTGGGCGCGCAGGCGCGGCTGATGAGCCAGGCGATGCGCAAACTGACCGGCATCAGCGGCAAGAGTCGCACCAGCGTCCTGTTCATCAACCAGATCCGCGAAAAGATCGGCGTGATGTACGGCAATCCCGAAACCACACCCGGCGGGCGGGCGTTGAAGTTCTACAGTTCGATCCGGATCGACCTCCGCCGCATCGGGATGATCAAGGATGGTGACCAGGTGATCGGGACGCGGGTGCGCGGCAAGGTCGTCAAGAACAAGGTGGCGCCGCCTTTCCGGCAGGCCGAGTTCGACATCCTGTTCGACGGGGGCATTAGCCGGGAGGCGGATCTGCTCGACCTGGCGGTGGAGTGTGGCGTGGCGGCCCGGAGCGGCACGTGGTACAGCTTCGGGCAGATGCGGATGGGGCAGGGACGCGAAAACGCGCGGCAATTCCTGTGCGATAATCCGGATGTTGTTGCCGAGATTACCGAGAAAGTGCTTGCAATCCGCCGGCCAACGCCCGAGCAGGCTACGGACCCGGACGGCAAACCGAAGAGTATGCCGGCAGAGAGGGTGGCCAAAGCGCCCGCACCCATGCCGGACAAGCGGTCGGTTCGCGCCGGGGCGGCTGGCATGTCCCGTAAACGCTGAGTAGCAGCGCGTGATTCCAAGCCTATTTGCGGGGGCCACTCGGTCGGGTGGGCCGGGCATCGTGCCCGGCGGCAAACCGCCGGCGGCCGGTGCTCTCGGGGCAACAAGTGCCGACGGAAACTGATGGCCGCTGCACGGTTGGCCGAAGAAAACGAGGCGGCGTGTTCCGCGTGCGCCGCCTGACGTGCAGGCGGAGCGCGCCGTTGGGGCGTTGGGTTCGAATCCGACCGGTGACGCAGCCGTCCGACGGCTGCGGTCGTGAAGAACGGCGGCACAGTTCGCATCCGACGCAATGAGGTTGCGCCGTCACGGGTTATCGGATGGCTAGCCGGATGTTTCCCGTACGAAGGGCGTTTGGTAGAAGTTTTGGAGCTGCGGGCCTACGCGCGGGCGCTCTGTCGCGCGGGCTGAAGCCCCCGGCGCCACCCGCTTTGTCGCAGAGCCTAAAACAAGCGAACCGCCGCAGCGATCGCGCGATATCCGGCGCGGGTTTGTGGATCTGGGCGGCGCTGATGTTCATCCTGCTGGTGCTGTTTGCCCCGGCGCGAACCAGCGGTGGGGACGGCCCGGACGGGCGCAGTGACCCGCTCCCCGATCTGGAGCAAATCGAGAGGGCGTTTGAGCGGCTGGTCGAGCAGGTCTCGCCGAGCGTGGTGGGGATTCGCGTGAAACGTCGTTACCGGGCGGCGCTGCCGGGCGATCAGAAGCCGACGGGAGGCGGGATATTCGAGCAGTTGGTGACGGTCAACGGCGGCGGGACGATCATCGACCCCCGCGGTCTGATTCTGACCAACGAGCACGTTATCCAGTCCGCACATGAAATCGAGGTGTTTTTTCACGACGGGCACTCACTGCCGGCGACGCTCGTGGCCGCGGACGCGCGGGGCGACCTGGCCGTCCTGAAAGTCGAGCGAGATGACCTCACGCCGGCGCGTATGGTCGATTGGTCGGAGGTTGCGCGGGGGCAGTGGACGATCACGTTGGGGAACCCGTACGGGCTGGCCAACGATGGGAAGCTGAGCGTCTCGGTTGGCGTGATTGCCAACCTGGGGCGGCGGTTGCCAGGGCTCGGCGAAGTTGACGACCGTTTTTACTCCGACATGATCCAGACCACCGCGGCCATCCACCCGGGCTGCTCAGGCGGACCGCTATTCAACATCCACGGCGAATTGGTCGGCGTGATTACCGCCATGCACACCCGCGCCCCGGCGGACGAGGGCGTCGGCTTCGCGATCCCGATGACACCCGGCAGGTGCCGGACGGTCCAGGAACTGAGGGAGGGCAGGCGGGTGATTTATGGGTACCTCGGGCTGACCGTGCGGCCGTTGCTGCCGGAGGAGCGGCAGGGCGCCGGGCTTGGCCCGCAGGTCGGCGCGGTCGTAAAGGAGGTTGATCCGGGGGGGCCGGCGGGGGCGGTCGGCATACGCCAAGGCGATTTGATTCTGCGCTTCGACGGACAGATGGTGCGGGGGCCGGGTTCGCTCGCGGAGCTGGTCGGACAAACGCCTCCGGGCAAGCGCGTCTCGCTCCAGCTAGGGCGCGGTGAGCAGCGCTTGGTCGTGCACGCCACCGTACAGCGCCGCCAAATCAGCCGCGTTGGTTGGATGCGGGGTGGCGCTGTGATGTGGCGTGGCATGCGGCTGACTGACCTCACGCTCCAGGTGCGTCAGCGACTGGGCGTGGACGCCGCAGCAGTCGGCGTGGTTGTGATCGACGTTGAACAGGACAGCCCCGCCCAGCGCGCCGCGGTACGGATCGGCGACGTGATCGAAGGCGTGGCCGAGGCGGCGGTGCGCGACATTACCGCCTTTCAAGCCCAGGTGCGTGGTCAGCAGGGCACGGTGAGGATACGCGTTCGCAGGCGTGGGGAACTGGTTATCCACCCCTGACGGCCAGCCGGGTGCAGGGCCGGGATCCAGCGTCACGGCGAGGGCCCGTGCGACGGCGGCGCGGACCTGCGGGAGTTTCCCGCGCAGATAGCGGCCGGGGCAGGCGGTCCCGTGCGCGACGTCGCGATGGCCGTACATGTGGGCGGGATTGATCCCGGTCTTTGAGCAGAGAAACTGCGTGAGTTTTTGGAGGGCTGCGATCTGCTTGGGCGTCGGGCGGCGCTTTTCAAAATTGCCGATCAGGCAGATGCCGATGCCATGGTCGTTGAAGTAGTTGTCCTTTCGCCAGACGCCGAAGTAGCGCCCGCTTGAACTCTTGCAATGGGCGCCGGCGATTTGACGTTTCCAGCGCGGGCCGAGGTAGATTCTGCCGTCCTCGGTATTCACGCCGTTGCCGATCACGAAGTGATAGCCGAGGCCGTTGTACCACTTGCGCACGCGCCGGTGATAGTTGTCCATGCTCTCGGGTGTGTCGTTGCTACTGGCGGAGTGGTGGATGACGATTACCTTCCAGACGCCGGGCTTGATTCCGCGGGGCGGGGTCAAATCGCGCTCTTTGAGGGGTGCCGACGGTACTCGGCGGGCGATTACAGGCGCGCGTTGGCGCGGCGGCAGCGCCGGCTGGATTCTCGGCGGCGCGGGCCGGTTAGTTTTGAACAGCGGGTCCGGCAGAGGTCGGGCTGTGATTCTGGTAGGTTTCGCACATCCGCCCAGCACCACGATGGCCACGCAAGCGCTCAGCGCAGTCCGTTGCATCGAGCACACTCCCTTGTTCGCCGGGCCGGCGCCCGCGACTGCTCCCCGGCTCACTATATCGTTTGCGGCCATTCCGTCCAGTTTGGACTCTTCGCACAGCCGGGCCCCCGGGGTTACAATTCGCGCCGCTGGTGACGTGCGGTGATTTTGCTACGGTTTCGTCCAAGGGATTCCAAGACTGCGGCGCCCGGCCGGTCGGGCGGGATGGTCGATGCCGCAGACGGTCATCGATTCGGTTTTTCTTCGTACGTGCGGTGAACCATGTCGTTCGGTAAGTTTGGCCAAAGCGCGGGATTCGACGAGTGGACGCGGAAGATTCACGACATTATGGACGAGATGCAGAAACGCGACTTCGTCCGCTTCCGCCATTCGGGCACCTGGCAGCCGGCCACAAACGTTTACGAAACACGCGAGGCCTTCTACATCTGTGTCGAGCTGGCAGGGGTGCACGAGCAGCAGATCGACGTCGAATGCGTTGAGCGGACGCGGATCACGATCAAGGGAAGCCGGGCTCAGCCCCGTCCGGACGGCGTCGAGGGACCGCTGAGCATTCACGCGATGGAGATCGACGACGGCCCGTTTCTGCGGGAGATTGACCTGCCTGAGCCGATCGATGTGGACGCGTTGGAGGCTACTTACAGCGAAGGTTATCTATGGGTCACGGCACCGCGGACGACGACAGGGTAAACGAGGCCGCAGCCAACGGGGCGAACGCGACAGCGGGGCCTGCGGGCGAACCGGTCACCGCAAGCAATGCGGCCGAAAAGCCCGGTTTGCCGGACATTCCGCGCGAGTTGCCGGTGCTGCCGGTGCGCAACGTCGTTGTTTTTCCGGGGACGGTGGTTCCGCTGAGCATCGGGCGTGAGAAATCGAAGCGGCTGATTGACGCGGTGTTGGCGGGGAGCAAATTGCTGGCGATCTTTGCCCAGCGTCGCGAAGAGGTCGATGACCCGGGCATCGACGATATCTACCGCGTTGGTACAGTTGCCCAAGTACTCAAGCTGCTGCGCATGCCTGACGGCACGAACAGCCTGCTGGTGCACGGCGTATTGCGGGCCGGCCTGGAGCAGTTCGTCGCCACCGAACCGTATTGGCGAGCCCTGATTCATCCTCACCGGGATGAAGTCAAGCCGGCGCTGGAGATTGAAGCACTCATGTACAACGCCCGTCAGGCCGCCGAACAGGTGATCGGGTTGAGCCCGAGCGTGCCGGAAGAAGCGTTGCAGATTCTGCAAAGCATCAAGGAGTCGGGTCCGCTGGCCGATTTTCTGGCCGCCAACCTCTCGCTCGGTCTGGTCCAGAAGCAGGAATTGCTCGAGACCTTCGATGTTGCCGATCGGCTGCGCAAAGTAAACGCGACGCTACAGAACCAGCTCGAAGTGCTGCAACTCGCGCAGAAGATTCAGACGGACGTGCGCAAGGAAATCGATAAGACCCAGCGCCAGTACTACCTGCAAGAGCAACTGAAAGCGATCAAAAAAGAGTTGGGCCAAGAAGACACGCTGGCCGCCGAGGTGCAGGAGCTCCGGCAGCGGATCGAAGAAGCGAAGATGCCGGAAACGGTGTTGAAAGAGGCCAATCGCGAGCTCGAGCGGCTCGCGCGGATTTCGCAGGTGTCGCCGGAGCACGGCCTGATTCGCGATTATCTCGATTGGTTGATTGAGCTGCCGTGGACCGTCGAGACCGAGGACAAGCTCGACCTGCAGCGGGCGGAGGAGATCCTGGAGGCCGATCATTACGGGCTTGAGAAAATCAAGCGGCGAATCCTGGAACACCTGGCGGTGCACAAGCTGAACCCCGAGGGCAAGAGCCCGATTCTCTGTTTTGCCGGGCCGCCGGGGGTGGGCAAGACTTCGCTGGGACAGAGTATCGCCCGGGCGACGGGCCGCAAGTTCATCCGGATCGCGTTGGGCGGCATGCGTGACGAGGCGGACATCCGCGGTCACCGGCGGACGTACATCGGCGCGATTCCCGGGCGGTTGATCCAGGAAATCCGCAAAGCCGGCACGCGCAATCCGCTCTTCATGCTCGACGAGTTGGACAAGCTCGGGGCGGATTTTCGGGGCGACCCGGCGGCGGCGCTGTTGGAGGTGCTCGACCCCGAGCAGAACCATAACTTCACCGACCACTACCTCGGCGTCCCCTTCGATCTGTCGAAGGTGTTCTTTATCGGAACCGTCAATTACATGGACCCGGTCGAGCCCGCCCTGCGCGACCGCATGGAGGTGATCGACCTGCCGGGCTACACCACCGAAGAGAAGACCGAAATTGCCAAGCGATACCTGGTCGGACGGCAGATCGAACGGAATGGTCTGCGCGACGTGGGCCTCAAGTTCGAGGAAGACGCGCTGCGGCAGGTGATCGAGTCGTATACGCGCGAAGCCGGCGTGCGAAATCTGGAGCGCTCGATCGGCACCGTCTGCCGCGGGTTGGCGGCCAAAGTCGCCCGCGGCCAAAAGATCTCGAAGACGGTCGCCGCGAACGATCTGACGGAGTATCTCGGGCCGCCCAAATTCGACCGCGAAACGGCCCTGCGGAGCAGCATTCCCGGCGTGGCCACCGGCCTGGCGTATACGCCGGTGGGTGGCGAGATCATCTTCGTCGAGGCGACCGTCATGCCGGGGCGTGGGTCGTTCATCATCACCGGGCAAATCGGCGGGGTGATGCAGGAATCGGCGCAGGCGGCGCTGTCGCTGATTCGCTCTCGCGGGCAAGAGTGGGGTATTTCGACCCAGCGACTGTCGGAATCCGACATTCACGTGCACGTGCCGGCCGGGGCGATTCCCAAAGACGGTCCATCGGCGGGGGTGGCGATGCTGACGGCGCTGTTTACGTTGCTGACCGAGATGGTCGCCGACCCCACGGTCGGGATGACGGGCGAGATTACGCTGCGCGGGTTGGTCCTGCCGGTCGGCGGGATCAAAGAAAAGCTGCTGGCCGCACACCGCGCGGGGCTGAAGAAAGTCGTTCTGCCGGCCCGCAACGAGCGAGATTTGGAGGAGGTCCCGAACGAGGCCCGCGCAGCGCTGCAACTCGTTTTCGTGGAGCAAGTCGAGGACGCGTTGCTCGCAGCGGTACCGGCCCTCGAGGTCGCCCGCAAGGCCAAAAGCCGTCACAAGAAGCCCCCGGGGCGCACGCGCAAGAAGCCGAAGTCGAGCAAACAGGCCGGAGCCGTTACGCCAGTCGGCAAAGAAAAGCGGGCCGCTTGGCGAGCGATGGCGAAGGGACGGGCTGGACCGACGAATCGTGGATTGACCACCGATGCAGCGCAGCGCGGCCCAAGAGCCTAGGAAACCGGGCGTTCTGAGAGAGCCGGGGACTGCGGCGCGTGCGCGCTACGGGCCTCCTTGTCAACCCCCGCGCGGGCAAAAAACTGCGGTCGGGGCGAAACATAACTCGTTACCGGAACTGGAATTCCGCTTGATCGCGGCGGGTCCTTGGCGTAACATGAACCTCATTAACGGCATGTGAGGACAGTTGGCCCTTTCGCTGGGCGGCGATACTTCGCGGCCACACTTAGCGCAGCAGCCGAAAAGCTCGGCTGGTTGGGGAACGCGATGAAGACCATCACGAAAAAAGATCTGGTCGATCGAATCGCGGAACACAGCGGCAACAAACGGGTTGTCGTGAAAAAGATTGTCCAGCGGTTCCTCGAGGAAATCATCAACGAGCTCGGTGAGGGTAACCGGTTGGAGTTCCGAGACTTTGGCGTTTTCGAGGTCCGGGCACGCGCCGCCCGGATCGCCCAGAACCCCAAGACCATGGAGAAGGTGGAAGTGCCGAGCAAGCGAACCGTCAAGTTCAAGATCGGCCGGCTGATGAAAGAACGCCTTTACAATGACGAGCGGCCCGGCCGGCCCCAGCCGCACGCTTCGGTCGCGGATTCCGATCATCTTTCGATTCCGGGCAGTGGCCAGTCGAGCTAAGCGAAACCACCTTCCATAGTGAAACCCACGCACGGCGTGCGGGGAATGCAACACCCCTGCAGGTAAGAGGCCGCGACTTCACCGCGAGCCGGGGGTACGGTTCGCCGCATGTGGCCGCTGGCCTCACAGCCGCAGCGACGGTGTTGATGGGGTG